>NZ_JAVFVX010000026.1:0-82517 GCF_033441795.1 Streptomyces sp. ADMS
CCCCGGTGGTGGTGCCCAGGTCGACGGTGAGGGTGGGGGTGGCGGCGGAGGCCGGTGCTGCCGTCACGGTGGTGACGCCGGCTACGACGGTGAGCGGGAGCATGATCTTGGTGATGCCGTGGAGGAGGCGTCCTGTGGTCGAGCGTCTTTGCCCGATTGCTGGCATGTGGGTGAGTCCCTTCAGGGATAGGGCGGGTTGTCGCTGCGCCGGCCCCCGTGCCGGACGTATGGGTGGGGTGGTGCTCGCGGGTCAGGCGGCGGTGGTGTCGGTACCGGCGTCCGCGCGGTGGTGGTCGCGGGCGAGGAGGGTGTATCTGCTGGCGTTCCAGGTCCAGGTCCAGGTGCAGGCGCCGTCGCGTAGTCCCAGTCGAAGTTCTCGGCGAAGCCGGAGGTCTCGTACAGGGCGCGGAAGCGGGCGCTGATCTCGTCCGCGAGGCATGGTGTGCCCTGGGAGCGGCACAGGTGTGCCCTGGGAGGGGTGATCGGGTGCTGCTGGGCTTGCCGGACCCGGCGGTGAGCTGCCTGGTCGGCCGGTGTGGGGTGCGGAGGGTGAAGTGGGGTGTGCGGGGTGGTGGTTCAGGGGTTGGTGGGGGTGTCGAGGTCCGGAGCCGGGTGGGCGGGTGCGGGGTGGGTGGGCAGGTTGCCGGCGGGTTCGGTCCTCGCTCGCAAACAGAGGCCCAGGTCGGCGAGGTGGTGGACGCAGGCAGCAGCAAGGGCGGTGTGGTCCAGGCCCACCCACCAGCTGCCCTGCGGGTGGGCTGTGCGGCCGATGGCGACCGAGGCGAATTCAACCGCGGTGAGGTGCTCGATCCGGTCGTCCTGCAGGCGGATCTCCATCAGGATCGCGCCGTCGACCGCCGCTCGCGGAGAGCAGTACGTCGTAGTCGTACGCGGCGGCGGCCTCGGTGACGATGCCGATGAAGTCCATCTGCATGCCGGTGTAGTGGTTCCCGGTCGGCGGGAAGACCAGACCGATGGTGCTGGTCCGGCCGTTGGCCAGCGCCCGAGCACTCGCGTTGGGCTGATGCCCCAGCTCGTCGATGACGTGCTGGATCTTCAGGCGGGTGTCCTCCGACACCGGCCGCTTCCCGCTCAGGGCGTAGGACAAAGTGCTCCGCGAGACACCGGCCCGCCGGGCGATCTCACCGATGTTCACGGGACTCCTTGGCCGAGAGCGATCGAACCGGTTCGATGATTCCAGGAAAAGAAACCGGCCAGACGTCGATCGTCGAACCGGTTCGTGTGAAGTGAAGGTAGGAGCAACCCGGGCGGGCGTCAACGCCTCGCGCCGAATTTCTCGTAACGACCCGGAAACGTCGGTGCGCTGAGGTGTAATGCCTGGCCTGCCCGGGTGCGCACCCGCTCGCCAGCAGGGCCAGGTGTCGGATTCGGCGGACGGGTACACCCTGACCGGTGAGGACGGCCGACCGTGCGCGGGGGAAGAGATCCGTGTCGGAGGTATTGCTGGCCGGTTTCCTCGGTGCTAGCTTTTTCGAACCGGTTCGACAAAGCATCACTCCATGCGAACGATGGGAGCCGGCGTCCGCAGCCGCAGTACTCATCACCGGGGCCCCGGTGCGGTGCGCCTGTTCGGACAGCTCCAGCAGGCAGGGGCGTAGCCGCAGGTGCGCGGTCAGGATCGGGTACGCCTGGCCGGCAGGCCGCCGTGGCTGATGCCGACGAGGAGTCCGGCGTCGTGCGGCGTGTCGTGGTTGCGGCTGCCGGGATCCACGGTGGCCCAGGCCGTGGATCCGCTCGCCGTCGTACGCCTCGAAGCGCTGCTCGATGCGGTAGGTGCCGTCGCCGAGCGGTGCGTGTGCGCGCGCCTGCGGGCACGCCGTGCAGGGGTGCTTGGCGGAGAGCGTTTCGCGGTCCGTGGCGGTGTGCAGGAAGCGCGGCGGGCCGTCCTTGCCGGCCTCCACGGTGAGGCGGCCGTTGACGATACGGGCGCTGCCGTCCGCGTGCGCGGGCACGGTGGCGGCGGCGTCCGCGGCGGGGACGTCGAAGGCGCCGGGGAGGGTGTCCTCGGGGGGCCTGACCGGCGCGGGCGCGGACCCGTACCGAGTGCGGCCCCCAGGGGTTCGATGAGGATGACCTCGTGCAGGGCGCGTCGTTCGAGGACGTTGCCTGAGGTCGGCCGGCGAGAAGTTGTGTCAGGGCAAAACGTTCCCAATGGATACAAAGCCGAAGGCGATGAGCCGTGGACCGCGTGCGCACACGCTGCGTCACCCGAGGACCGTGCTGGTCAGGTACTGACAGGCGTTAGCGTGGGCGGTGCTGAGAGCGAGGACCGTGCTGGTCCGGTGCTGAGTCCAGGGGCGAAGTAGGGGGAGACATGCAGGTCGGAGCAGCGTCTTGAGAATTCTGCACACGTCCGACTGGCATCTCGGCCGCGCCTTCCACCGGGTGAACATGCTCGGGGCGCAGGCCGGGTTCATCGCCCATCTCGTCTCCGTCGCGCGCGAGCGCGAGGTCGACGCGGTGGTCGTGTCGGGTGATGTGTACGACCGGGCGGTGCCCCCGCTGGCCGCGGTCGAGCTCTTCGACGACGCCCTGCACCGGCTCGCCGACCTCGGTGTGCCGACGGTGATGATCTCCGGCAACCACGACTCGGCCCGCCGTCTCGGCGTCGGCGCCGGACTCATCGACCGCGCAGGCATCCACCTGCGCACCGACCCCTCCGCCGCAGGCACCCCCGTCGTCCTCCAGGACACCTTCGGGGACATCGCCTTCTACGGACTGCCCTATCTCGAACCGGCGCTGGTGAAAGACGAGTTCGGGGTGGAGAAGGCAGGTCACGAGAGCGTCCTCGCCGCCGCCATGGACCGGGTGCGCGCCGATCTCGCCACGCGAGCGGAGGGCACCCGGTCCGTCGTCCTCGCCCATGCCTTCGTCACCGGCGGTGAGGCCAGTGACAGCGAGCGGGACATCACCGTCGGAGGGGTCGCCGCCGTGCCCTCCGGGGTGTTCGACGGCGTCGACTACGTGGCGCTGGGCCATCTGCACGGCTGCCAGACCATCACCGAGCGCGTGCGCTACTCGGGTTCCCCGCTGCCCTACTCCTTCTCGGAGGCGGACCACCGCAAGAGCATGTGGCTGGTCGACCTGGCGGGCGACGGCTCGCTCACCGCGGAGCGCGTCGACTGCCCGGTGCCGCGCCGGCTCGCGCGCATCCGGGGGGCGTTGGAGGAGCTGCTCGCCGATCCGGGCCTCGCCCGCCACGAGAACGCGTGGGTCGAGGCCACGCTCACCGACGCCGTACGCCCCGCCGACCCCATGGCCCGGCTCATCAAACGGTTCCCGCACACCCTGACCCTCGCCTTCGATCCCGGGCGGTCACCGGGGGACCCGGACGTGACCTATGCGAGCCGCCTGGCCGGGCGCGGCGACCAGGAGATCGCGGAGGACTTCGTCCTGCATGTGCGGGGCGCGGGAGCGGACGAGCACGAACGGGGCGTCCTGCGGGACGCGTTCGACGCGGTGCGGGCCGACGAGACGGTACGGGAGGTGGCCCGGTGAAGGCGGCGCGGACTGCGCGGACTCCGTGGAGTGGGCGGAGCGGATGGAGCGGGCGGGAAAGAGCCCGCCGGGCAGGCGCTCCCGAGAGGACCTGCACCGACACAGGAACCGCCGCCGACCCGGACGGCAGCGGCCCGGCGCACCGCCGCGACGGCGACCTGCACGCGGAGGGCGCCCGGTGAGGCTGCATCGGCTGGACATCACGGCCTTCGGACCCTTCGGTGGCGCCCAGCAGGTCGACTTCGGCGAGCTGTCCGCCGCCGGGCTCTTCCTCCTGCACGGTCCGACCGGCGCGGGCAAGACCTCGGTCCTGGACGCCGTCTGCTACGCGCTGTACGGCTCGGTGCCCGGCGCCCGCCAGGGCGGTTCGCTGCGCAGCGACCATGCCGCGCCCGGCACCCGCACCGAGGTCACCCTCGAACTCACCGTCGCCGGACGCAGGTTGGAACTCACCCGGCAGCCGCCGTGGGAGCGCCCCAAGAAGCGGGGCGCGGGCACGACACTGGACAAGGCCCAGAGCTGGCTGCGCGAGTACGACGTCGCGGCCGGGTCCTGGAAGGACCTCAGCCGCTCCCACCAGGAGATCGGCGAGGAGATCACCCAGCTGCTCGGAATGAGCCGCGAGCAGTTCTGCCAGGTCGTGCTGCTGCCCCAGGGCGACTTCGCCCGCTTCCTGCGCGCCGACGCCGAGGCCCGCGGCAAGCTCCTCGGCCGCCTCTTCGACACCCACCGCTTCGCCGAGGTCGAGAAGCGCCTCGCGGACCGCCGGCGTGCCGCCGAGGCCGAAGTGCGAGAGGGGGACGCGGAGTTGCTGGCCGACGCCCACCGGATGCAACAGGCCGCCGGTGACGCCATGGAGCTGCCCGGCCTCACGCCGGGTGAACCAGGGCTGGCCGAAACCATCATGGGCGCCGCCGCCATCGCCCGCTGCACCGCGCGTGAGCTGCTCACCATCGCCCACTGCGCCCGCGCCGCCGCCGAGTCCGCGCACCGGGCGGCCGACGACGCTCTGGCCGACGTACGCGAAGCGGCGCGGTTGCAGCAGCGGTTCGCCGAGGCGCGGGAACGCGCCGGGCGGCTGGAGGAGCGGGCTGACACGCACCGGGAGGACCGGGCGCGGATGGAGCGGGCCCGCAAGGCCGAGGCGGTGGCGCCCGCGCTGGAGCTGCGGGAGGCGGCCGAGACCGAACACCGGCGCGCGGCCGACACCGAGACACATGCGCGTGCCCTGCTGCCGGACACCTTCGTGGACGCCGGCGCCGGTGGACTGGCCGCCGCCGCACGCCGGGCCGCCGAGGAACTGGGCGGACTCGAATCCGCCCGCCGCGCCGAACAGCGCCTGGCCCAACTGGTCGCCGAGCGCGACGGCCTGGACCGTCAGGAGCGCGCCGACGAGGAGGTGCTGCACGACGCCGAGAACTGGCTGGGCGAGTGGGAGGCGGCGCGGGCGGGCCTCCAGATCCGTATCGAATCGGCGCAGGAAGCCGCCACCAGGGCCGAACAGCTCGCCGTCCAGCGGGAACCCGCCCAGAACCGGCTCAGGGCGGCCCGCCGGCGCGACACGTTCGCCCGGGACACGGACGAGGCGCAGACCCAGGTACTGGCCTCGCGCGAGCGTGCCACCGAGGCCAGGGCGCACTGGCTCGACCTCAAGGAACAGCGTCTGAACGGCATCGCCGCCGAACTGGCCGCCAACCTGAGCGACGGCGAACCCTGTGCCGTCTGCGGAGCCACCGAACACCCGGCGCCCGCACGGAAGATCGCCGGGCACATCGACCGGGAGACGGAGGAGCGGGCGCTGTCCGCCTACCAGCGGGCCGACGAGCGGCGCACCGAGGAGGAACGCCGGCTGGGCCTCGTACGCGAGGCGCTGGCCGCCGCCACCGCCGAGGCGGGTGACACGCCCACCGAGCTACTCGCCGAGCAGACCGAGGAGTTGGAGCACCGGTACGAGGAGGCCCGGCGGGGTGCCTCCGGGCTGCATTCCGCGCACGAGGAGCTGCGCCGGGCCGAGCAGGAGCGCGAGCGCCGATCTGCCGCCCAGCAGGAGGCAACGGTCAGGACAGCGTCCCGGGTCGCCCGCCGGGACACCCTCGACCGTGAACGGGCCGCGCTGGAGGAGGAGTTGGCGCAGGCCAGGGCAGGCGCCGAAAGCGTTGCCGTGCGGGCCGCGCAGCTGGAACGGCAGGCCGCGCTGTTCACCGAGACGGCCGAGTCCGCGCGTACCGCCGAGGACACCGCCCAGCGCCTCAAGGACGCCGACGCCCGCCTCGCCGACGCCGCCTACCGCGCCGGGTTCGACACGCCAGGCGCGGCGGCGGACGCCCTCCTGGACGACGCGGCGCACCATGAACTCCAACGGCGGCTGGACGCCTGGCAGTCGGAGGAGGCCGCCGTACGGGCAGCCCTCACCGAGCCCGACACCGTGGCCGCATCGCAGCGCCCCCCCGCCGATCTCGTGGGCGCGGAACAGGCCGCCTCCGCCGCGGCCCGGCGGCTGCGGGAGGCCGCCTCCGCGCGCGACGCCGCCGCGAGCCGCTGCACAGAACTCGACCGTCTGTCCGCCCGCTCGGCCACGGCGGTACGACGGCTCGCGCCGCTGCGGGCCGCCCACGACCGGGTGGCCCGCCTCGCCACCCTCACCGCGGGCACCTCGGCGGACAACGAACGCAGGATGCGCCTGGAGTCGTACGTCCTCGCGGCCCGCCTGGAACAGGTGGCCGCCGCCGCGACGGCACGGCTGCGGCGCATGTCGTCCGGGCGCTACACCCTGGTCCACTCCGACGACCGGGCCGGGCGGGGCCGCAGCGGCCTCGGGCTGCATGTCGTCGACGCCTGGACCGGCCGCGAGCGGGACACGGCGACCCTGTCCGGCGGCGAGACGTTCTTCGCCTCGCTCGCCCTCGCCCTCGGCCTCGCGGACGTTGTCACGGACGAGGCCGGCGGGGTCCGCCTCGACACCCTGTTCATCGACGAGGGCTTCGGCAGCCTGGACGACCAGACTCTGGACGAGGTCCTCGACGTGCTCGACTCACTGCGTGAGCGCGACCGCAGCGTCGGCATCGTCAGTCATGTGCCGGACCTGCGACGGCGGATCCACGCCCAGCTGGAGGTGGTGAAGGGGAGGTCGGGGTCGGTGGTGCGGCAGCTGGGCGGTGCTCACTGACCGAGGGGGCGGCGGGGGAGCGGCGAGGAGTAGACCACGCTCGTGGTCACCGAGCCCAGCGCCCCGATCTTTCCCGACACCTCCTCCAGGTGGCGCATCGAACGCGCGACGACCTTGATGACGAAGCAGTCGTCACCCGTCACGTGATGCGCCTCCAGGATCTCGGGCGTCACGGCGACCAGGTCGTGGAACGGCTTGTAGTGGCCGTTCGGGTACCTGAGCCGTACGAAGGCGAGGATCGGCAGGCCGAGCCGTTCCGGGTCGACGACCGCCGAGTACCCCTGGATGACACCGGCCTCCTCCAGCCGCCGCACCCGCTCGGTGACCGCGCTCGCGGACATCGCGACGGCGCGCGCCAGTTCGGCGAAACTGGCGCGGCCGTCGCGCTGGAGGGCATCGAGGATGCGCCAGTCGGTGGCGTCCGGGGAAAACGTGCTCATGCCTGAGAAATAGCAGGAGAATCCCCGGCTGATCAAGGGGAAGGCCGTGGATCACACCTTCAGGTGAGGTGACCGTCGGCCGTAGATTCTGGCCATGGAGTCCCGGCCCGGGCTCCTCCCAGGGAAAGGCCAGCCCATGAGCGTCAGCACACCTCTCGCCAACCCGGTCCTGCGCGTCACCCCGGCCTCCCCGGCCGAAGCCGCCGCCTACTTCGGTGCCAGCCTCGCCTTCCACGCCGACGTGTCCGACGTGGCCGCCGCACTCACGGCCGACGGCGACCCCGGTTTCGTCGTCGTCGACTCGCGATCCACCGAGTCCTGGGACCAGGGCCACATCCCGGGCGCGCTCCACCTGCCGACGGCCCTCATCCCCGAGCAGGCCGCCCGACTGCTCGACAAGTCGGTACCGGTGGTGACGTACTGCTGGGGCCCCGGCTGCAACGGCGCGACCCGTGCCGCCCTCGCCCTCGCCCAACTCGGCTACCAGGTCAAGGAGATGCTCGGGGGGTTCGAGTACTGGGTGCGTGAGGGCTTCGAGTTCGAGACATGGGAGGGCCGGGAGCGTCGCGACGCCGACGCGTTGACGGCCCCGGCGGACGCCTCGGACTGCGGCTGCTGAAACAGGCGCGGGCCGCGGACCCTTCCGGCCTCGGTGAGCCTCAGTCCCGCACGGCTTCGGGCAGCGGGCGCAGGAAAACACGGTCAGCCGAGCCGAACTCCCCTTCCGGGCGGGCTGCGTGCAGGACGACATCGAGAACGGCATCCGGATCGCAGGCGTAATGCCCGCTGGCCCAAGCGGCGTTGGCCTCGACGACAGCCCACTCCGAGCCCTCCTCCACCAGGCCGACGTCTACGACGACGGCACTTGGCAGGTGCTGGGACGCATGGAGCTCGGCGAAGGCCAGCACCTCCGGACGTCGAGGGTCCTCGTCGAGCGGGACGGCATCCAGCTCGCCGTCCGTCAAGTACCTGCTGCCGGTACGGACGTCACCGTCGAGCAGGAACAGCCGGTACTCCACGGTGAATGTCACGATGTCGCTCACCAGCACCGGCGTGCCGTCGTCGACCGCGTCGGGACCCGGCAGCCGGCTCCCGTCCGGATAGACGCGCGCGGGGAAACTCTTGTCGTTGGGCGGCTTCACGAAGGCGGGCCGCCGTAGCTTCCGCGCCCCGGCGACAGTGCTGAACTCGATTTCCCTGTGCGTGAGTTCGTACGGCAGCCGGGCCAGCCAGTCCGGCGCCGCCTCCAGCAGCCCGACTCCCAGCTCGGCGCCCACGGCGTCCGCGAACAGCGGCCCGGCGTACAGCGTCGCGCCCTCGGTCGCTCGCCACTCGTCGGGCACCCGCCACTCGCGCAGGACTTCGACACCCATGGCGCGCCGGCGTGCCGCGTCGGCCAGTGCTCGTCCCGTCGCCGTAACGCGGGGAGAGAGAAAGAGAGTTCGGGCGTCCATGGGAGTCGAGGGTGGCCCACGGGAAGGGTCGGGGGACAGTGAATTCACGGGCGCGCATTGCGTGTAGGTTGCTGCGCATGGCAGTTGAGTGGGTGGAGTCGGGCGGCGGGCCGCTCATCGCGGTGCCGGAAGCGGTGCTGCCGTTCTGGGCGGGGGCGGACGGCGACGAACTGTCGACGGACTACGACCGGGCCTGTGAAGTGGACGGTCTCATCGGCTTCGTGCCCGTCGGTGACACCACGGCCCTCGTCCTCGGCGACGAACCCGCCTCGACCGCGTTCCTGCCGGAACACGACACCTTCGTACGGTGGTGCGCCGCCGACTCCGAGGACGAACTGCTGGCCTGCGTTCCGGCAGCGCTCGCCACGGCGGAGTGGGAGCCGGACAGGGCGTGGGAGACACCGGGAGACGTGCTTCTCTTCGACTCGGCTTGGCCGGGCAAGGAGACGGACGGGACCGATCACCTGCGGGTCGAGTTGGCGCCGGGACGGTACGCGGTGCGGGCGGCGTACGTGGAGCCGGGACCGGAGACGTGGGTCGGGCTCGTACAGCTGCGGCGGCTTACCGGCTGACGCGAGACCGGGGGAGGGGTTGCGGGGCGTACCCCGAGCCCCGCAACCCCCCCCTCCCGCGCCCGAGTCACTCTCGGCGAGCTACCTCACAGCCGGGACAGCTCGTCCACCAGATCGTCCAGCCCCAGCGACCCCTGCGACAACGCGGCCATGTGCCAGGCCTTCGCGTCGAACGCGTCGCCGTGGCGCCGCTGGGCGTTCTCCCTGCCCAGCAGCCACGCCCGTTCGCCCAGCTTGTAGCCGATCGCCTGGCCGGGGATCGTCAGATACCGCGTCAGTTCGCTCTCCACGAAGTCCGCGGGGCGGCTGCTGTGGGCGCCGAAGAACTCCTGGGCCAGTTCCGGGGTCCAGCGCTCGCCGGGGTGGAACGGGGAGTCCGCCGGGATCTCCAGTTCCAGGTGCATACCGATGTCGACGATGACGCGGGCTGCCCGCATCATCTGCGCGTCGAGGTAGCCGAGGCGCTGCTCAGCGTCCGTGAGATAGCCCAGTTCGTCCATGAGGCGCTCCGCGTACAGCGCCCAGCCCTCGCAGTTGGCGCTGACACCGCCGACGGAGGCCTGATAGCGCGAGAGGTTCTCGGCGACGTGCACCCACTGCGCGAGCTGGAGGTGGTGGCCGGGGACGCCCTCGTGGTACCAGGTCGAGACCAGGTCGTACACGGGGAAGCGGGTCTGGCCCATCGTCGGCAGCCACGTGGTGCCGGGGCGGGAGAAGTCCTCCGAGGGGGCCATGTAGTACGGAGCCGCCGCGCTGCCGGGCGGCGCGATACGGGACTCCACCTTCTTCACCCGCTCGGCAAGCTCGAAGTGCGTGCCGTCCAGCGCCTCGATCGCCTGGTCCATCAGCCCCTGGAGCCACTCGCGGACCTCGTCGACCCCCTCGATGTGTTTGCCGTGCTCGTCGAGATGCGCCAGCGCCACCCACGGTGTCCCGGCACCGGGCAGAATGTTCTCGGCCTCCAGCCTCATCTCGCCCAGAAGACGGTGGAACTCGGCCCAGCCGTACGCGTACGCCTCGTCCAGGTCCAGAACCGTACCGTTCCAGTAGCGAGACCAGCGCGCGTACCGCTCCCGGCCCACCGTGTTCGGCGCGCCCTCGACGGCCGGCGCGTACACGTCCCGCATCCAGTCCCGCAGTTCGACGACGGCCTCGTCCGCCACCCGCGCCGCCTCGTCCAGCTCGGTGCGCAGCGCCGCGGGGCCCGCCGACGCGAAGTCCGCGAACCAGCCGACGCCCTTGCCGTCCAGGTCGGACCACTCGCCGAGCTGCTCGACGAACGTGGCGGTGGGGCGCGGACCCGCGTACAGCTTGCGTTCCAGCCCCAGGGCCAGGCTCTCCCGGTAGCCCCGCAGCGCGACCGGGACCGCGCGCAGCCGTTCCGCGACCGCCGTCCAGTCCTCGTCCGTCTCCGTCGGCGTCACGGTGAACACCTCGCGCACCGAGTGAGCGGCCGTGTGCATGTTGCCGACGGCGCGCAGGCTCTCGCCGGCCTCGTGCACGGCGAGTTCGGCGGTGAGCCGCTCGCGCAGCAGCCGCCCGCAGCGCCGCTCGATGTCACTGTCCGCGCCGGGCCGCCGCTCGGCCTCGTCCAGCCGTGCCAGCGTCGTCCGCGCCAGCTCCGCCAGGGCCTCCTGGCCCGTGGGCGAGGTGTCCGGAAGCCTGCTCGAACTCTCTTTCACGCCGAGGTACGTACCGGTGACCGGGTCGAGGACGATGAGGTCGTCGACGTAGGCGTCGGCGACCTCACGGGGCAGCGGGTTCTTGGTGTCTGACATGCGGTCATCCTCGTACGCGGCCATGGTCGGCGTCACCTCGATTCGCGCCGACATGCGCGACCGGCCCGGCGGAAACCCACCGGGCCGGTCGTGGCGCAACCCCTGCGGGATTCAGTCCCGCGCGCTGTGGTCGTACGACCTCGGCGAGGCGACCGGGGTCGTGTCCAGGCGGGCCGTGATGACGAGGGTGCCCTCCTCGATCTGGTAGTCGAGGGGCAGGCCCAGGCCACGCATCGCCGCGACCATGCCGGTGTTGGAGGACTGCGTGACGGCGTACACGTGCTCGCAGTTCGCCTCGCGCGCCATCGACACCAGACGGCGCAGGAGTTCGCCGCCGACGCCCCGCCGCTGCCACTCGTCCTCGACGAGCAGCGCGATCTCGGTCTCGTCGCCGTCCCAGAGGAGATGACCGAGGCCGACAACCCGCCCCGACGCCGTCTGCACGGCGAGCGTGCGGCCGAAGCGCGGGCTGAGCAGGTGGTTCAGGTAGCGGTCGGCGTCGCCCATCGGGCCGTGGTAACGCAGTGAAAGGGTGCGCGGTGAGCAGCGCTCGTGCATCGCCTTCGCCGCCACCAGGTCGCCGACATCGGCGCGCCGTACGGTGATGGCGCTGCCGCGCGGCAGCGTCAGCACGTCCCGACCGTGCGGCACGCGGGGACCGAGCCGCGCGTCCAGCTCCACCAGCGCCCGCGCCCGGGCGAACTCGGTCGGGGTGAACGGCAGATACGGCCGTTCCAGGGTGATCACTCCGCCTTCCGGCGCGCGCAGCCGCATCACCGTGTCCGTCTCTTCGAGGGCGCCCTCGACCGGTACGCCCTCGACCGGTACGCCCTTGCGCGCCGCCGAGTCGCCGCCGGGCAGCGACCGGATCGTGCAGCGCCCGAGCAACTGGCGGAGTGCCAGCGGCAGTTCGGCCCCGTCCAGCGCCGTACGGGTGGCGAGGCCCAGAACCCGCGTCGGCGCGTCGACGAGATCGTGGGCGTCGGCCCGCTCGATCCACGTTCCGGCGCCGCCCGCCCGGGACACCGACCCGGAGATCTCGGCGGCGGCGAGGTCGCCGGGGGCGCGCAGCAGGAACTCGTCGACCGTGCCCCGGGCCAGTGGATGCGTCTGGAGGCTGAGGATGTCGATGCGCCGCTCGGCGAGGGCGATGCACAGCGCGGCCAGTGATCCCGGCTCGTCCTTCACCGTCGTCCGCATCCGCCACAGCACACTCGCGCCGGTATCCACGCCGCCATCGGTGTCGCCCGGCGGTGCGTGACCGTGGCGGCTTGCCCACCATGTGCGCAGCAGTGCGGCGAGTTCGACGACGTCACGCCGCCACCGGCGTACCGGGCGCCCGTCCGTCACAGGGGTTTCCTCAGATATCTTTCGAGTCATGCAGCCACCATGCGCCAACGGTGTTGCGTGATCACGAACGGACTGTGACCGAAGGGTTAAGTTGCGTTCCGCCCTTTTTGTTTACTTTTGTACGGTTGTTGCCGTGTGTATCCCTACTGTCCCACCCGTCCCGGCTGCGGCATCGTCGTCAGGGTGCCCGTCACCGGCTCGCCGGGTGCGGCGCGGGCCGTCCGGGCCGGAGGGTCGGAGGGTCGGAGGGTCGGAGGGTCGGAGGGTCGGAGGGCATCCGCACCAGCCCCGAGTCGGCGGTCACATCTCCGGTCTGGACCCCCCACCCGGCCTTCGGCCGCCCGGACAGGGGAGAAGGGGACATGCGGCGTGCCTCCGGGACAGGATGCGGCGAGTGCGCACTGTCCCAACTACTGCGGCACCGCAGCGCCCACGCGAACCGCAAGTGAACAACTGCCCCCGCGGGCAAGGGAAGCGGACAAGGCGACCGGTGTGCGGCCCGACGTCACGCGGCGAGGGCGTCGGCCATCAGCCGGATCCCGGCCGCGATCCGCGCGGGCGACGACTGCGCGTACCCCAGCACCAGCCGCACGCACCCGCCCCGCACGCCCCCGACCCCCGCGCGCGTGCGCGAAGTCCGTCAGCGGCCGTACCGCCACCCCGGCCGCCGCTGTCCGCTCCAGGAACCGGTCCTGCGGCCCGTACCGCTCCGGCAGCGCGGCGATCACATGCAGACCGGCCGCGATCCCCGACACCTCGGCCCCGGGAAAGTGCTCCGCCAGCGCCGCTACGAGGCCATCGCGCCGTTCGCGGTACGCGCGCTGGCACCGGCGCAGATGCCGGTCGTAGTCGCCGCGTTCCACGAACCGCGCGAACAGTTCCTGGTCGAGGGCGGGATGGCCCAGGTCCATCGTCCGCTTCCGCTCGACGACCTCCTCGGCGAGCGACTCCGGTACGAGGAGCCAGCCGAGCCGCAGCCCGGGCGCGAGCTACTTGCTGACGGACCCCGTGTAGGCGACGCGCTCGGGGTCGAGCCCCTGCAGGGCGCCCACCGGGGCGCGATCGTACCGGAACTCCCCGTCGTAGTCGTCCTCGACCACCAGCCCGTCGACCGATCGCGCCCAGTCGAGGAGTTCGGGGCGGCGGCCGGCGGAGTAGGCGATCCCGGAGGGGAACTGGTGGGCGGGCGTGGTCACCACCGCCCGTACCCCCGAGGCCCGCAGCCTGTCGAGGTCGAGGCCCTCGTCGTCCAGGGGCAGCGGTACGGCGTCCAGGCCGGCCGAGGTGTACAGGGAGCCGTGTTCAGGGCTCCCGGGGTCCTCGACGCCGATGTCGCGCATCCCGCGCGCGTGCAGCACGTGTCCGAGCAGCGTCGTCGCCTGCGCCACCCCGGAGACGACCACCAGCCGTTCCGGGTCCGCGACCACGCCCCGGCGCCGCGCGAGCAGCTCCGCCAGCGCCGTCCGCAGCCGGGGCAGCCCGCGCGGATCCGGGTAGCCGAGGGCGTGATGGGGGACCTCGGCGAGCACCGCGCGCTGGGCGGCGGCCCACGCTGCACGCGGGAACAGCGACAGATCGGGGGTGCCCGGCAGGAAGTCGGCCCGGACGCCGGGGGAGCGTGGAGCGAGGTCCCGCGCGCGTGGACGGGCGGCCCGGGCGGCACCGCCCACCCAGGTCCCGGCCCCGCGCGCGCTGCGCAGATAGCCCTCCGCGGTCAGCTGCTCGTACGCCTCCGTGACCAGCCCCCGCGACACCCCGAGGTCGGCTGCGAGGTCCCGGCTCGACGGCAGCCGCGTCCCCGGTACGAGCCGCCCCGAGCGGACCGCCGCCCTGAGCGCCTCCTGGAGCGAACGCCCACGCGCGCGTGCGGGCGCGGCAGAGCCTGGGAGCAGCAACTCCCAGGCGGCGGAGCCCGGCAGGCCGCTCGGACTGGTCCCCGATGACGTCATGGAAGTGGACCTTAATCCGGTCCGCCGCGCTCCCTAGCGTCAACTCCATGAACGCCACTGCCGACCCGGCCGACATCACCCCCGCGCGCGGGGCCCTGCTCGCCGCCCTCGCCGCCGTGCTCGTCGGCTGCTCCTTCACCGCCAACAGTGTCCTCGGCGACTACCCGTACGCGGGCGGCCAGTTCCTGCGCTATGGCCTGGCCTGTCTGCTGCTCCTGCCCCTGGTCGGCCGGGGCGGCGCCGCCCCGCTCCGCACACTCACCGCCCGCCAGTGGACCCGCCTCGCGCTGCTCGCGGCCGTCGGAATGGTGGGCTTCAACCTGGCCGTCATCGCCGCCGAACGCAGCGCGGAACCGGCGGTACCGGGAGTGTTCGTGGGCTGCGCGCCCGTGATCGTGGCGGTGCTGGTGCCGATGCTGGCCGGGCGGCGGCCCCAACGGACTGTGCTGTTAGGGGCGTTGACCGTCGCGGTGGGCGCGTTCGCGGTCCAGGGGTGGGGCCGTACGGACGGCGTGGGCATCACGTACTCCGGGTGCGCGCTGGCCGGCGAGGTCGGGTTCGCGGTACTCGCTGTGCCCTTGGTAAGCCCCCTGGGGCCCCGGCTGCTGTCCGCGACCGTGTGCGGCCTCGCCGGCGTCGAGTCCGCGCTCGCCGGGGTGGTGCTCGACGGCGCAGGCTGGCTGCGCGTGCCCGACGCCACCGAGTCCGCCGCGCTGCTGTGGCAGGCGGCGGTCGTCACCGTCGTCGGCTTCGTGTGCTGGTACATCGGCGTGCAGCGGATCGGCGTGGAACGCGCCACGCTCTTCTCCGGCCTCATCCCGGTCGCCGCGGCCTGCACCGCCCCGCTCGTCGGCACAGGTTCCTACGGCGCCGCACAGGCCGCCGGAAGCGCCCTGGTTGGGGCCGGAGTCGCCCTGGGATCCGGCGCGTTGACTCTCGTACGCCGGTCAGCGGCTCCCGTCGAGGATCACCCTGGCGACCAGCGCCGGGTCGTCGTTCATCGGGACGTGACCGCAGCCGGGGAGCCGGACCAGGCGGGCCTTGGGGATGATCTGCTTGGCGCGGATGCCCTGGCGGCGCACGAGCAGCAGGTCACGGGTGCCCCACGCCACGGTGACCGGGACGCCCGGGATGTCGTCCGTGAACCGGATGTCCCGGCCGCTCCTGAGGGTCTCGGTGAACCGCTGGGCGCTCGCCAGCGCGAGGGTCTCGGCGACGACGGCCTCGGGTGAACGGCGGCCGGGACGGGCGTAGATGGTGCTCGTCAGGACGGCGCGGCCCGCCGCCGAGCGCGCCAGCCGCTCGACCAGGGGCACCGGCATGCTCCGCGCGGCCCGCCGCATCGCGAGCAGCACACCGAACGCGTACCGCCGCTCCGCCTGCGACCAGAACCCCGCCGGGGAGATCGCGGTGACGGACCGCACGCGCTTCTCGCGCCCGAGTTCCAGGGCCAGCAGACCGCCCAGCGAGTTGCCCGCCACATGCGGCCGGTCCAGCTCCAGGGCCTCGCACAGGGCCCCGAACACGGCGGTCATCGTCGGCAGGTCGTGGGAGAAACTGTCCGCCAGCGCCGGGGACGCGCCGAACCCGGGAAGATCGACGGCGATCACCTCGCGCTCGGTGGCCAGGATGTCGATCACCGGGTCCCAGGCCTGCCGGTGATGGCCGATGCCGTGCAGCAGCAGAAGCGGTTCGCCGGCGCCCACGCGCGCGTACGACAGGGTCACGGTCCTGGACTCGGCCCCTGGGCCGTAGGGAGAGGGGACCTCGAAGGCGACGGTGGCGGACATGGGGCTGCTCCTACTCGTACACGTCTGTGTGGCTGTCCACGGGCACTGCGTAGACAGCTTGTCAGCAATTACTACCGACGGGTAGCCCCTGGCGCGCACCGCCGTCAACTCGCTGGACACGACCCTCGGTGGCGGGTTGGGATGGAGCAGTGACCGCCGACACCGTGACAAGCGTCTTCGAAGAGCACCGGCCCGTCCTCATGGGCGTCGCCTACCGCATGCTCGGCCGGGTGGCCGACGCCGAGGACGTGGTCCAGGACGCGTGGCTGCGCTGGTCCGGCGCCGACCGGACCGACGTGCGCGAACCGCGCGGCTATCTCGTGCGCGTCACGACCCGGCTCGCCATCGACCGCCTGCGCCAGGTGAAGGCGCGGGGCGAGACATACGTCGGCCCGTGGCTGCCCGAGCCCTACGTCACCGAACTCACCGGCGGCACCGGCATCGTCCCGGACGTGGCCGAGCGGGCCGTGCTCGCCGACACCGTGTCCCTCGCCGTCATGGTCGTCATGGAGTCCCTCTCGCCGCTGGAACGCGCGGTGTTCGTCCTCCGGGAGGCCTTCGGTCACCCGTTCGCGGAGATCGCCGCCATGCTCGACCGCACCGAACCGGCGGTGCGTCAGCTCGCCGGACGCGCCCGGCGGCACGTCGACGAACGGCGGCCGCGGTACGAGGTCGATCCGGCCCAGCGCCGTGACCTGACGGAACGGTTCCTCGTCGCCGCGGAACAGGGCGACCTCGCCGGTCTCATGGAACTGCTCGCCCCGGACGTCTGCCTCGTCGCCGACAGCGGCGGCCTGGCGCGGGCGCCGCGCCGGATCCTGGAATCGGCCGACCACGTGGGCCGCTTCGTCGTCGGCACCGCGGGCAAGGGCCTCGCGGACGCGTCGTTCCGCTTCCTGGAGCTCAACGGCGGCTTCGCCGTGCTGATCCTGGACGGCGGCAAGCCCGACGCCGTGTTCCAGATGGATGTGGCTGACGGCCGTATCCAGTGCGTGTACATCATCCGCAACCCGGACAAGGTGCGTTCCCTGGCCCCGCCCGAGGAACACTGATTGGTCTTGACCAAGTACCGGGGCCGCCCTATGGTCGCAGGAAAGTGCAACAACCTTTAATAAACAAGGGCGCTAAAACGCCGCTGGACCACGGCGATTGCGGAGGACAGGGTGGGGACCACGCAGTTGGAAACGGTGCCGGAGCCGAAGTACTGGCATCTGAAGACCGTGCTCAGTGAGGCTCTGGACTCCGAGTTCTCCGTGGGCGAGATTTTGCCCAACGAGCGCGACCTCGCGGCCCGCTTCGGCGTCGCCCGCGCCACGCTCCGCCAGGCACTGGAACAACTCGAACTCGAAGGCAGGCTCCAGCGCCGCCGCGGTGTCGGCACTACCGTCGCCCCGCCGCGCATGGGCGTCGCCGTCGGTACGGCCCAGCACGCGTGGCCGGGTGCGACGGGCGACGCGTGGCAGCCCGTGGACAGCGCGCTGACCGTTCCGGCCGTGGCCGTGGCCGGCGCCCTGGGGACCGGCCAGGACGAGCCCGTCCACACCGTGCGACGCTCCCGTGTCTCGCACGGCCAGCCGGTCGCCGCCGAACTGCTCTACGTCCCGGCCGCGTCGGTGCCCGACCTGTCGGCGATAGACGCCCCCTCCGGCGCGGCACGCGCGCGTGCGGTGCTGCGCGAACTCCAGCGCCTGGCGCTGGAAGGCCAGGACCGCGCCGTGGAGCTGGGCTCGGCCCGCGCGGACGACGCCAAGGAGCTGGACCGCCTCCCCGGGGCCCCCGTCCTCGTCGTCACGACCCGCTTCTTCGCGCAGGGCCGCACGGCCGCGCTCTCCCTCGCCACCTATCGCGCTGACACGTGCCGGTTGACGTTCGGCGACACCGGGGGAGTGGAGATCCACCACGGCCCGGAACGCCGCGCGTCCTGACCGTTGTACGGTCCTGTGCCCCGGAACGCGTCAGTTCCGGGGCATCCGGCGTTCTCGGGCGGGCGGCCGAGCGGGCCGGGCGAAGTCCGGCGCCGTTCACCTGTGCCCCGAAGGGGCGCGGGGCTGTGCCGATCTGCGGCTCCGCCGCGACGGGGGGAGCGACCGGCCACGGCGGCCCCGCGTTCCCTACCGCAGTTACCGCAGTTACCGCACGTCCCGCGGAGCGCTCAGCGGCGGGCCGTGACCGTCCCCTCCACCGCGAACAGCTGCTCCTCGACATGGTCGAGGGCCAGCCGCAGCGCGCCCGTCGCCACGGCCGCCTCGCCCAGGATCGACAGGGCCACACCGGGCGGGCGCAGACAGTAGCGCGCCAGCTCGTCGCGCAACGGCTCCAGTACGCCGTCCAGCCCCGCCGCCCACCCGCCGACCACGACCAGCTCGGGGTCGAGGGCCAGGACGAGCGCGGCCACGTCGTGGACCAGCCGCTGGATGAAGCGGTCCACGGCCGCGCGGGCCTGCTCGTCGCCCTCACGCGCGCGGGCGAACACCTCGGCGACCGCCACCTCGTCGAGCGGGTGCAGAGGCTCGCCCGTGGTCGACAGCAGCGCCTCCGGGGTCGCCCCCCGGCCCAGAAGATGCAGCGCGCCGATCTCCCCGGCCGCCCCGCCGTACCCCCGGTGCAGCCGCCCGCCGATCAGCGAACCGGCGCCCGGACTCAGCCCGGCCAGGACGAACACCACGTCGTCGGAGTCGACGGCGGCGCCCTTCCAGTGCTCGGCGACAGCGGCCGCGTTGGCGTCGTTCTCGACGAGTACAGGGCACTTGAAGGACCGGCTGAGCCGCTCACCGAGCCGCAGCCCGGTCCACTCGGGCAGCGCGGTGCACAGCCGTACGACCCCGTCGGCCTCCACGATTCCCGGCGTGGCCACGCCCACGGCCCGCAGCGAGTCACGGGCCACCCCCGCCCGGCGCAGCAGCTCGGCGACCGCCCACCGCAGCCGCTCCAGCCGCTCGTCCGCGGGTGCCGCCTCGTCGACGTTCTTCGAGATCGACCCCAGGAGCCGTCCGTCGAGGTCGGACAGCAGCGCGGCGACACGATGGGAGCCGATCTCCAGCCCCAGCAGATGCCCGGCCTCCGCCCGGAACCGGAACCGCCGCGCGGGCCGCCCCTGCCGCCGGGCGACGCTCTCGTCGGCGGCCTTCTCGACCACGAGCCCGCCCTCGATGAGCCCCTCGACGACGCCCTCGACCGTCGGCCGGGACAGCCCGGTGACCCGGGTGATCTCGGTCAGCGTCGCGCAGTCCGTGGCACGCAGCGCGTGCAGCACCACCGCGGAGTTGATCCTTCGCAGCAGCGAGGGATCCCCGCCGGTCAGCTGCCCCAACGTACGTCCTCCCAGCTCGTGCGTGTGTGGGGCGGATCGTACTCGGCCCGGAGCACCCGGGCGAGACCCGGACACCCGCGACCAGTCCGGCCGGCCGGGATCATCCGGGCGCCACGAACCCGGACTCGTACGCCACGATGACCGCCTGTGTACGATCCCGGGCCCCCAGCTTCGCCAGCACCGCGCTGACGTGCGACTTCACGGTCTCGGTTCCGACGACTAGCCGAGCGGCGATCTCCGCGTTGGACAGCCCCCGGGTCATCAGCCTCAGCACCTCCGCCTCGCGCTCGGTCAGCCGCGCCCGCTCCAGCACCGCTCGCGCCGCCCGATTCCCGTCCCCGTACTCGGCCGCCAACTGCCGTACCGACGCCGGGAACAGCAGGGACTCCCCCTCCGCGACCAGCCGCACCGCGTGCACGATCTCGGCCGGCCGGGCCCGCTTGAGCAGAAAACCGTCGGCACCGGCCCGCAGCGCCTCGTACACGTACTCGTCGTTCTCGAACGTCGTCACCACCAGGATCTTCGGCGGGTCAGGCACGGTCCGCAGCACCGCGCGCGTCGCCTCGATCCCGTCCATCAACGGCATCCGGACATCCATGGCGACCACATCCGGCCGCAACTGCCTGACCAACGGAATGACGGCGGCCCCGTCAGCCGCCTCCCCGACGACCTCGATATCGGGCTGAGCCTCCAACACGGCCCGCAGACCGGCGCGTACGAGGGGCTCGTCGTCGACCAGGAGCACGGTTACGGGCATTCGGTCAGCGTAGATCAACCCGGTCCGCGTCGCCGGACGCTCAGGAGAGACCGCGAAAGGGGAGGGCCCGTGCCCGGTCAGCCTCTTCTCCCGGCTCCGAGGGCCGCACCCAGTCGCCTGCTTCTGTTCCTCGGGCTCCTTCCGCCCTTTCCGTAGCGTCTCCCGAGGCGCGTTGCCGGCCTCACCCCGCCTTCCCTGGCCGGCAGCTCGACGCGCACCCGCCACTCACCCGTCTGCTGCTCCACCCCCGTCCACGCCTGCCCGCCCAGCAGCGCCGCCCGTTCCCGTATCCCGCGCAATCCGCTGCTGCCCCTCCCCGGACCGGGTATCAGGGCCGTCAGCGGATTGCGGACGTCGAGGACCAGCGTGCCGTCCGTGAACGCCACCCGAACTCGCACCGGGACCGAACCCGCGTGCCGCAGCACGTTGGTGAGCGACTCCTGGAGGATGCGGTAACCCTCGCGGGACACCGGCCCCGGCAGAGTGTCCAGTGGGCCGGTCAGCTCGGCGTCGACCTTCGCTCCGGAGGCGCGCGCGGAGTCCAGGAGGCGGTCGGCATCAGTCAGGGCGGGGCGGCTGCCTACGGGGCGGTCCGACTCGCGCAGTACGCCCAGCACCCGCTCCAGGTCCTCCAGGGCGGCCCGGCCGGTCTCCTCGATGGCGCCCAGGGCACGGTCGGTGAACTCCGGATCGCCGGCCGCCCGCGCCGCGCCCGCCTGCACCACCGCCACTGTGAGCGCGTGCCCTATGGAGTCGTGCAGCTCGCGGGCTATTCGGCTCCGCTCCAGGAGCTGCTCGGTGCGTTCCTCCAGCGCGGCCAGCCGCTCGGACGGCGACGGACCCAGCAGGCTGTGCGCGGCGGCGGTGATCAGCTCGCCCAGGCCGACCACCACGCCGTAGAAGGCCAGCAGCGGCAGCGGCGCGAGCAGGGCGTACACCCAGTGCGGTTGCGCAGTCGGCAGGAAGGGGTTGTCGTCGGAGAAGTACCCGGTCGCGGCCCGGACCAGATCGACGGAGGTCAGCGGCAGCCAGACACTGGCCCCCGTCGTCACCGCCCCGAGAGCCATCCGCACCTCCAGCCACAGCACCGTCCGCAGCCGGTCCCGCCAACTCGCCGACGGGGCAACGGAGATCGCCGACTCGGAATCCGGCTCCGGCTCGCCCGGCGTCAGCAGCAGCCGCGCCTGTACCCCCTCGCCCCGCCGCACGGCCGGAATCAGCCCGACGACCAGCAGGACCGCCGCGGGCACCCACGGGCTCGACATGTGGATGAACATCCACACACTCACGACGAGCATCGGCACCCACAGGTGCAGCAAGCGCGTGTACGTCGTCCCCCGCAGCAGCGGGCGCAGAAAGCGGACCATGGCGACAGCGTGACAGCCGCCACTGACAGTGGGCCTCCCCCGGGCGGGGGAGACGCTCTCCACCGGTGGGGGAGGCCCGCCACCGCCCACCCCGCCAGGCTGGTGCCATGACCAGCATCGACGTCAAGGACCTCACCAAGGAGTACGGCACCGCACGCGCCGTCGACCACCTCACCTTCAGCGTCAAGCCCGGCCGCGTCACCGGCTTCCTCGGCCCCAACGGCGCCGGAAAGTCAACCACCATGCGGCTCGTGCTCGGCCTGGACCGGCCGACCCATGGCACCGCCACCGTTGGCGGCCGGGCCTACGCCACCCTCGACGGCCCCCTCCGCAAGGTCGGCGCCCTGCTCGACGCACAGGCCGCACACGGCTCCCGCACCGCCCGCGACCACCTCCGGGTGCTCGCGGTGGGCAACCGCATCCCGGACCGCCGGGTCGACGAGGTGCTGGCCGAGACGGGGCTCTCCTCCGTGGCGCGCCGCCGGGTGCGGACGTACTCCCTGGGCATGCGCCAGCGGCTGGGCATCGCGGCGGCGCTGCTCGGCGACCCCGAGGTGGTGATGCTCGACGAACCGTCGAACGGCCTCGACCCCGAAGGCATCGTCTGGATCCGCGAGTTGCTGCGCCGGCTGGCCCAGGAGGGCCGTACGGTCCTGGTCTCCAGCCACCTCATGAACGAGACCGCGTCCTTCGCGGACCACCTCGTCGTTCTCGGCGGTGGACGCCTGCTGGCGGACACCCCGATGCGCGAGTTCATCGACGCACGTGCACGGCCGCGCGTGCGCGTGCGCACCACGGACGGCACAGGCCTGCGCCGACTGCTGGCGGAGCACGGGTACGAGGCCGCCGCGCCCGACGACGGCCAGGACAGTCACGAAGGCCACTGGACCGTGGAGCACGCGCGCGTGGACGACATCGGCCGGCTCACCTCGGCCGCGGGTCTGACCGTCCTCGAACTGGGCGCAGACGAAGGCACGTTGGAGCAGGCCTATCTGGACCTGACGGCCTCGGCGACCGAATTCACCACGACCCCGGCCCCAACCCCCGACCAGCAGCCCCAGGAGGCCTGAGCATGTCCTTCGTACCCGTACTCCACGCCGAGTTGATCAAGATCCGTACCCTGCGGTCGCTGATCGGGGCGCTGTGCGCGGTCGTCCTGGCCACCGGACTGTTCTCGGCTCTCGCCGGACTCGACTCCGGGGCCGGCGAGGAGGACTTCGACCCACTGTTCTCGGCCTTCTTCGGCGTCAGCTTCGGGCAGATCGCGGCCGTCGCCTTCGGCGCCACAGCGGTGTCGTCCGAGTTTCAGGGCGGTGGCCTGCGCGCCACACTGGCCGCGGTACCCCGCCGGGGCCGCTGGTTCGCGGCCAAGACGGTCGCCGTCGCCCTCCCCGTCCTGGCCGTCGGCCTGGTCGCCGGGGGAGTGAGCCTGGCCGTCGGCAAAACACTCCTCGGCGCCGACGCGAACGGCCTGAGCTGGGCCGAAGGGCTCCGTGGCGTGATCGGCTGCGGCCTTTACCTCACCCTGATGGCGCTTCTCGCGGCCGGCCTGACCGCCCTGTTGCGCAGCGGAGTCGCCACGCTGAGCATCCTGATCCCGTTCCTGCTCATCGTCTCGTTCGTGGTCGGCGGAGTCTCGGGCACCATTGCCGACTTCCTGCCCGACAAGGCGGGCCAGGTGGTGTTCCACGAGACCTGGGACGGCTCACTGGGCCCCTGGACAGGCCTCGCGGTGACCGCCCTGTGGGCGGCCGGGGCGCTGCTGGCGGGCGCGTGGAGCGTACGACACCGGGACGCGTGACGGCCGTACACAGCCGTACAGCGCACCCCGGTCTAAGAAGCCGCTTCCCGCAGCCGTCCGAACTCCTCGGCCATGGTCGCCGCCGTCCAGTGCGCGTTCAGGCCACTGGGGTTGGGCAGCACCCACACACGCGTGTCGCCGAACTGCCGCTCCTGCGGGCCCACCTGAGCCTTGCGGTCGTCAAAGGCGGCCCGGTACGCCGTCACGCCCACGACAGCCAGCCAGCGCGGTCGCAGCCGCGTCACCTTCGCGGCCAGCATCCGCCCGCCCTCGCGGTACTCCTCCGCGGACAGCTCGTCGGCCCGCGCGGTCGCCCGCGCGACGACGTTCGTGATGCCGAGCCCGTACGAGAGCAACTCGCCCTGCTCGGCGGGTTTCAGCAGTCTCGGGGTGAAGCCGGACAGGTGCAGCACCGGCCAGAAGCGGTTGCCGGGGCGGGCGAAATGGTGCCCCGTCGCCGCCGTCACCAGGCCGGGGTTGATACCGCAGAACAGAACATGGAGGCCGTCCGCGACGACGTCCGGTACGGGACGGTCGCGGGCGGCCTCCAGCTCGGCCCGGGTGAAGCGGATCAGAGGATCGCTCCGGGGGTGTAGGCCGCGGCCTCCGGACGCTGCTTGGCGATCTCCTCGATCCGGGCGACGACGGCGGCGACCTGGTCGGCCGCGGCGCCCGTGAACGACAGCTTGTCGGCCATCAGCGCGTCGAGCTGCGCGCGGTCCAGGGGAATGCGCTCGTCGGCGGCGAGCTTGTCGAGGAGCTCGTTGCGCTCGGCTCCCCGCTCACGCATGGCGAGCGCGGAGGCGACGGCGTTCTCCTTGATGGCCTCGTGCGCGACCTCACGGCCCACGCCCGCGCGCACCGCGCCCATCAGCACCTTGGTGGTGGCGAGGAAGGGGAGGTAGCGGTCCAGTTCACGCGCGACGACGGCCGGGAAGGCGCCGAACTCGTCGAGGACCGTCAGGAAGGTCTCCAGCAGACCGTCGAGGGCGAAGAACGCGTCGGGAAGGGCCACCCGGCGCACCACCGAGCAGGACACGTCGCCCTCGTTCCACTGGTCGCCCGCCAGCTCGCCGGTCATCGAGGCGTAGCCGCGCAGGATCACCATGAGGCCGTTGACGCGCTCGCAGGAACGGGTGTTCATCTTGTGGGGCATCGCCGACGAGCCGACCTGGCCGGGCTTGAAACCCTCGGTCACCAGCTCGTGCCCGGCCATCAGCCGGATCGTCTTGGCGGTAGAGGAGGGCGCGGCAGCCACCTGCACCAGCGCGGTCACGACCTCGTAGTCGAGCGAGCGCGGGTAGACCTGACCGACGGAGGTGAAGGCGGTGGAGAAGCCGAGGTGCCCGGCGATCCGCTGCTCCAGCTCCGCGAGCTTGGCCGCGTCACCGCCGAGCAGGTCCAGCATGTCCTGGGCGGTGCCCACGGGACCCTTGATGCCGCGCAGTGGATACCGCCCGAGCAGCTCCTCGACCCGGCCGTACGCGACGAGCAGCTCGTCGGCCGCGGTGGCGAAGCGCTTGCCGAGGGTGGTGGCCTGCGCGGCGACGTTGTGCGAGCGGCCGGCCATGACCAGCTCGCCGTACTCGCCCGCGAGCTTCCCGAGCCGCGCCAGCACGGCCACCGTACGGTCGCGCGTCAGCTCCAGCGAGAGCCGGATCTGCAGCTGTTCCACGTTCTCGGTGAGGTCGCGCGAGGTCATGCCCTTGTGGACGTGCTCGTGCCCGGCGAGGCCGTTGAACTCCTCGATCCGCGCCTTGACATCGTGCCGGGTGACCTTCTCGCGCTCGGCGATGGACGCCAGGTCGACGGTGTCGAGGACCCGCTCGTAGTCGGCGAGGGCGGCGTCGGGCACCTCGATACCGAGGTCCTTCTGGGCCCGCAGCACGGCGAGCCAGAGCTGCCGCTCCAGTCTCACCTTCTGCTCGGGCGACCAGAGTGTGGCGAGTTCGGCGGAGGCGTAGCGTCCGGCGAGGACGTTCGGGATGCGGGGCTTTGCGGGTGCGGCGGTCACGTGTACGGATTGTACTGGCGGTTCGTGCAGGCCAGCGCCACTGGCCTGTTCGGAGGAAGCTACGAGAGGTTGTCGTACGGCGACAGATCCGGCCGCTTCGCCGGCATCCCGTCCCCGGAGGACCGTCCCGTCAGCCGGCGGCCTATCCACGGGAGCAGGTGCTGCCGGGCGAAGCGGGCGTCCGCGACCCGCCGCGCGCCCCAGCCGGGAGGCGCCGTGGGCGGCACCGGCGTATGCCACTCCGGGTCCTCGGCCTCGTACCCGAGGGTCTGCCAGACCGCCTCGGCGACCCTCCGGTGGCCCTCGCCCGACAGGTGCAGCCGGTCGATGTCCCACAGGCGGGGATCGCCGAGCGAGGGGGCACCGTAGAGGTCGACCACGAGGGCGCCGTGCCGGGCGGCGAGGTCGTCGACGCAGGCGAACAGTTCCTCCATGCGCGGCCGGAAACGCTCCAGGACCGGGCCCTGGCGGCCGGGGCTGCGCATCAGCACCAGCCGCCTGCACGCGGGGGCAAGGTGTTCCACGGCCTCCTCCAGGAGCCCGCGCACCCGGCCCATGTCGCACTTGGGGCGCAGCGTGTCGTTCAGCCCGCCCACCAGCGTGATCACGTCGGGCTCCATGGCCACCGCGACGGGCACCTGCTCGGCGGTGATCTGCCCGATCAGCTTGCCGCGCACGGCGAGGTTCGCGTACCGGAAGCCGGGCGTGCGGGCGGCCATCCGGGCCGCGAGGAGGTCGGCCCAGCCGCGGTACGACCCGTCCGGCAGCCGGTCCGACATGCCCTCGGTGAAGGAGTCGCCGACCGCGACCAGGCTGGTGTATGAGGCGTTCGTCTGCATGGCGACAGAGATGATAGCCCGTACACATACCCGGCGGTCGGTCGACCTCTTCCAAGCCGCTTCCGGCCGTCCAGGGCCGTCCGCTGCCGTCTAAACCGGCTGTCCGAACAGCTCGCGCAGCACGTCCTCCATCGTCACCAGGCCCGCGAGCAGCCCGTCCTCGCCCTGCACGGCCGCCAGATGCGTACGGCTGCGCCGCATCGCCGTGAGGACGTCGTCCAGGGGAGTGTCCGCCCGGACGCTCGCGATGGGCCGCATGTCCCGCACCTGGAAGGCGAGGTCCCGGGGCGCCGCGTCCAGCGCGTCCTTGACGTGCAGGTAGCCGGCGATCCGGCGCTCCTCGTCCACCACCGGGAAGCGCGAGAAGCCCGACTCGGCCGACAGCGCCTCCAGCTCCTCCGGAGTGACGCCCACGCGCGCGTAGACGACGCTTTCCAGCGGGAGCACGACGTCACGCACAGGCCGGCGGCCCAGTTCCAGGGCGTCGTGCAGGCGTTCCCGCGCGCGCTCGTCGATGAGCCCCGCCTCGCCGGAGTCCCGGACCAGGCGGGCCAGTTCGGCGTCGGAGAAGGTCGCCGTGACCTCGTCCTTGACCTCGACGCGCAGCAGCTTCAGCACCGTGTTCGCGAACGCGTTGATCGTGAAGATCACGGGCTTCAGCGCCCGTGCCAGGGCCACCAGGGGCGGCCCGAGGAGCAGCGCGCTGCGCACCGGCTCCGCGAGGGCGATGTTCTTCGGCACCATCTCGCCGAGCAGCATGTGCAGATAGGTCGCCAGGGCGAGCGCGATCACGAAGGACACCGCGTGGCCCGCGCTCTCGGGGACGCCCACCGCGTGGAACACCGGCTCCAGCAGATGCGCGATCGCCGGCTCCGCGACCACACCGAGGATCAGCGTGCACAGTGTGATGCCGAGCTGCGCCGCCGCCATCAGCGCGGACACGTGCTCCAGACCCCACAGCACGCTCTTCGCCCGCCGGTCACCGTCCGCGTGGTCCCCGTTGGAGCCTTCGTCGACGTACTGCTCGATCTGGCTGCGGCGTACGGAGATCAGCGCGAACTCGGCGCCCACGAAGAAGGCGTTGACGACCAGCGTCGCCAGACCGATCAGCAGCTGGACGGTGGTCACTTCGCCTCCCCTTCCTTGCCGGCCGTGGTTTCTTCCTTCACGGGCGGCGCGTGCAGCAGGACGCGCGCGGCCCTGCGGCCCGACGCGTCCAGCACGTCCAGGTGCCAGCCGGCCACCTCGACGGTGTCACCGGCCTGCGGAATACGGCCCAGTTCGGTCGCGACGAGGCCGGCGAGAGTCTCGTACGGCCCCTCCGGGAGCCGGAGGCCGACGCGGGCGAGCTGGTCGGTGCGGGCGGCGCCGTCCGCGGAGTAGAGGACGCGGCCCTCGTCGTCCACGCCGGCCGGGTCGAGGTCGGACGTCTCGTGCGGGTCGTGCTCGTCCCGTACCTCGCCGACGACCTCCTCGACGATGTCCTCCAGTGTGGCCACGCCCGCCGTACCGCCGTACTCGTCGATGACGACGGCCATGGTGCGCTTGCCGGAGAGCCGGTCCAGCAACCGGTCGACGGTCAGTGACTCGGGGACGAGCAGCGGCTCACGCATCAGTTCGGAGACACGCACCCGGGTGCGCCGCTCCGCGGGCACCGCGAGGCAGTCCTTGATGTGCGCGACGCCGACGACCGAGTCGAGACTGCCGCGGTAGACGGGGAACCGGGAGAGCCCGGTCGCCCGCGTCGCGTTCGCCACGTCCTCGCAGGTCGCCTGGGCGTCGAGGGCGACGACCTGGACGCGCGGTGTCATCACGTTCTCCGCGGTGAGGTCGGCGAGGTTCAGGGTCCGTACGAACAGTTCCGCGGTGTCGGGCTCCAGGGCACCCTCCTTGGCGGAGTGCCGGGCCAGCGCCGCCAGCTCCTGGGGGCCGCGCGCGGAGGCCAGCTCCTCGGCGGGCTCCAGGCCGATGAGGCGCACCATACGGTTCGCCGTGTTGTTGAGGTGCGTGATGAACGGCCGGAAGGCGGCGCTGAACCAGCGCTGCGGCGTCGCCACCCGCTTGGCCACGGCCAGCGGTGAGGAGATCGCCCAGTTCTTGGGCACCAGCTCCCCGACGACCATCAGGAAGACGGTCGACAGCGCCGTACCGATCACGAGCGCCATGGAGGAGGACGCCGAGGCCGAGACACCGAGGGCCTCCAGCGGGCCCGAGATCAGCGCGGCGATCGACGGTTCGGAGAGCATGCCGACGACCAGATTGGTGACCGTGATGCCGAGCTGTGCGCCGGAGAGCTGGAACGTGAGGTTCCGTACGGCCTTGAGGGCGCCCGCGGCACCCCGCTCGCCGCGCTCCACGGCCCGTTCCAGCTCGCCGCGCTCGACGGTGGTCAGGGAGAACTCCGCGGCGACGAAGGCGCCACAGGTCAGGGAGAGCAGGATCGCCACCAGGAGGAGGAGCACTTCTGTCATCGGGTCACCTCCGTCCCATGATCGGGCAGGGCCGGCGGGGTCGCTCGATGTCGGGTGTCGCTGGTGCTACTGGGAGGCTCGCCCATGGGCGGACGCTCACACCTTTCCTCGGAGAAGTAACTGGTCCGCTTATGGTAAAGGGTGTGCAAAGTTGCTCAGCCGGTGAGCGGCTTCACCCAGCGGCGCCAGTGCTCCTCGGGACCGTACCCCGCCGCTCGCCACGCATGCTGCCCGCTCTCGTTGCGCTCCAGCACCATGGCGTCCGCGCGCCGCCCGCCCAGCCGTACGAACCGCTCCTCGGCGGCGGCCAGCAGCGCCGAACCGATGCCCTGCCGCCGTCGCTCCGGGTGCACCGCGAGCCGGTAGAGATGACAGCGCCAGCCGTCGAAACCGGCTATCACGGTTCCCGAGAGGACCCCGTCGCGCTCTGCGAGCAGCAGGGCTTCGGGGTCCCGCCCGACGAGTCGGGCGACGCCGTCGCGGTCGTCGCTGATGCTGGTTCCCTCGGCGGCCTCGCGCCAGAACCGCAGCACGGTGTCGATGTCAGAGGGGGTGGCGTGGCGGATGTGGAGATCACTCATGGGGGCGAGCCAAGCAGAGCCGCTGCCCCTCTGGCGAACCCGTTTCCGTGCGTGGACGTGAAGTTTCCGTGCGAGGCAGTGGACCGGGGCTGTCAGCCCCGGTCCAGCAGCGCCGAAAGGGCCTTCCGCAACACCGCCCCGGGATCCGCCGACGGCCCCTCGGAGCGCCAGGCGACGAACCCGTCGGGGCGCACGAGCACCGCTCCGTCCGAGGCGACACCGTGGACCTCCGCCCACTCCAGGTCGCTCGCGGACAACTCCGCGTCCGGCCCGCTGCCGATCCGGTACGAGTCGAGCGGCACCGCCAGCTGTCGCGCCACCTCCGTCGCCGCGTCGTGCCAGCCGCCGCCGGAGCCCGCGGAGCTGAGAAGGACCAGCGAACCCTCGTACAGGTCGAGCGTGGAGATCCGGGTACCGGCGCGGTTCAGCCACATGTGCGGAGCCCGGCTCCCCGGCTCACCCGTCAGCCGCACGCCCTCGGGTACGACCGGAACCGCCGGATCGGCACCCAGCACCGCGCCCCGCGGATAGCGGTAACCCAGCGCCACGTTGAGGATTCCGCCCTTCTTTCCGCCAGGTCCGCCGGTTCCGGGGGCGGGCGTGTACCCGGGGTGGCTGTGCTCGACCGACCGCGCGGAGGCACGGGCGCTGGTCGCCCCCGCGACCGGCCGGCGCTCCATGTCGTACGACG
The DNA here is from genome assembly GCF_033441795.1 of Streptomyces sp. ADMS. NCBI lineage: Bacteria > Bacillati > Actinomycetota > Actinomycetes > Kitasatosporales > Streptomycetaceae > Streptomyces > Streptomyces sp. ADMS. The sequence goes on from NZ_JAVFVX010000026.1 coordinate 29,850, forward strand.
CCAGCAGACCGGGACCCGCCCAGCCGCCCAGCACGGCGGCCAGCTTCCAGGCGAGGTTGTGGGCGTCCTGGATACCGGTGTTGGAGCCGAACGCCCCGGTGGGGGACATCTCGTGGGCCGAGTCACCGGTGAGGAACACCCTGCCGGCCGCGTACTGTTCGGCGACCCTCTCGGCGGCGTGCCAGGGGGCCCTGCCGGTGATCTCCACATCCAGATCCGGTACGCCGATCGCCCGCCGGATGTGTTCCCGGCACCGCTCGTCGGTGAACTCCTCCAGCGTCTCGCCCTGTTCGGGGTGCCAGGGCGCGTGGAACACCCAGCGCTCCCGGTTGTCCACCGGCAGAAGGGCGCCGTCGGCGTCCGGACTGGTCAGGTAGCAGACGATGAAGCGCCGGTCGCCGACCACGCCGGCGAGGCCGCGGGAGGTGAAGGTGATGCTCACGTTGTGGAACAGGTCGCCCGGGCCGCTCTGCCCGATGCCGAGCTGCTCGCGGACGGGGCTGCGCGGACCGTCCGCCGCGACCAGGTAGTCCGCCCGGATCGTGGTGTGCTCACCGGTCTCCCGGCTCTTGACCCGCGCGGTCACCCCCTCGGGGCCCTGCTCGAACGACATCAGCTCGGTCGAGAACCGCAGATCCCCGCCCAGCGCCCGCGCGTTCTCCAACAGGACCGGCTCCAGGTCGTTCTGGCTGCACAGGCACCACCCGCTGGGGCTGAACCGGGCGAGCCCGCCGCCGGGGTCGATCTCCTTGAACAGCCACTCGCCCACGTCACCCACCAGGCTCGGCGTCTGCAGGATGCCGTGGTTGTCCGCCAGCACCGACGCGGCTTCCTCGATGCGCCGCTCCACCCCGGCCACCCGGAACAACTCCATGGTCCGCACGTTGTTCCCGCGCCCACGCGGATGGACCGAGGTGCCCGAGTGACGTTCCACCAGGGTGTGCGGCACTCCCAGACGCCCGAGGAAAAGGGAGGTGGAAAGGCCCACCAGGGAGCCGCCGACGATCAGGACGGGCGTGTGGTGGCCGACCGGTTCGTCGGCCTCTTGAGCGCGGTTCATTGAATGCCTCCAGGGTCTGCCGGTGTCCGCCGGGACGCGGGTCGGCGATGAGATGCACCTGCACAGTGCCTCCCCGGGAGCCGTTCCGCCCGCCCGGGGCGCCCAGATGGCGCACGGTTCACTCGCCCGACCCGCGGGAGTCGCGCACACCGCGACTCGCGTCAACGATCGGCTCATGGCGGCCCCGGTATTTCGGACACGGCGGTCGTCCCGGCTTCCAAGACGAACGACTTCCACGAGGAACGACTTCCACGACGAAGAGGAGAGGTGCGCCGGATGACCATCTCGGGACGCATATCGCAGTCGGCGTTCGACGGCTCCAGGCTGCGGGTGATCCTGCTGCTCGACCTGTACGAAGGAGCCCAGCAGCAGTTCCTGGACGCGTACGAACACATGCGCAGTCAGGTCGCCTCCGTCCCCGGTCACCTCAGTGACCAGCTCTGCCAGTCGATCGAGAACCCCTCGCAGTGGCTCATCACCAGCGAGTGGGAGAGCGCCCCGCCCTTCCTCGCCTGGGTGAACAGCGAGGAGCACGTCGAGACCGTCCGGCCGATGCACAGCTGCGTCCGGGACACCCGGTCGATGCGCTACAGCATCCTGCGGGAGACGACCCCCAACGCCCCGGTCACTCCGGCCGCGGCGGCAGCGGGCATGCAGGTGGCGGCCCGGGTCGGCGACGGTGTCGCCCGCCACGCCCTCACCTTCACCGTCAAGCCGGGCTCCGAGTCGAAGGTCGCCGAGATCCTGGCGGGCTACACCTCGCCCGAAGCCCAGGTCGACGACACCACCCGGCTGCGCCGTACCTCCCTCTTCATGCACGGCAACCGTGTCGTACGGGCCGTGGAGGTCGAGGGCGACCTCCTCGCGGCACTGCGCCACGTCGCCCGCCAGCCCGAGGTACGGGCCGTCGAGGAGGCCATCAACCCGTACCTGGAACAGGACCGGGACCTCAGCGACCCCGACTCGGCGCGCGTCTTCTTCACCCGGGCCGCCCTTCCCGCCGTCCACCACGTGGTCTCCGGCGAGAAGGCACCCGCCGGCCTGCGGCGCCACGCGCTGTACTACCCGGCGGAGGAGGGCCGCGGGATGGAGCTGGCCCGGCTGCTCGCCCACCAGGACGAGGCCGCCGCGGACGACCCGGACAGCCCGGTGTTCGGCAGCACCGTCTTCCAGCGCGATGACATCGTTGTCCGGCTTATCGACACCACCGGCGAGCTCGACGCCGATCCGGTCGCCTCCCTCGGCCTCAAGGGGCCCGGGAAGGCAGCGGAGATGCAGGCTCTCCTCGACGGCGCGGCCATCGGTGTCGAGGGCTCCCTGGAGACGGACCGCAACATCAACCGCCTCCTGTCGCACGCCGACATGATGCCCGTCACCGACCGCAGCTCGGCGCGCTCCTGACGGACCACCACGGCGCTGTCCGCGCCACCCCGTCCGCGCCCGGACGTCGTTCCCGACCCACCCGGAGGTGTCAACCATGAACAAGCAGCACCCATGCATCGTGGATCTGAGCGAGACAGAACCCAACCGCAGACGCGGCGGCGATCTGCGGGCCATGCTCACGCCCGCCACGGTGGGTTCCACCAGCGGCTTCATGGGCCTGGCCATCGTCCAGCCCGGCGAGCGCATCGGCGAGCACTACCACCCGTACTCCGAGGAGTTCGTGTACGTCGTCTCCGGAGCGCTCGAAGTGGACCTCGACGGCGAGACGCACGCCCTCCGGCCCGATCAGGGCCTCCTGATCCCCATCGACGTACGCCACCGCTTCCGCAACGTCGGTGACGTGGAGGCCCGCATGGTCTTCCACCTGGGCCCGCTCGCCCCCCGCCCCAGCCTCGGGCACGTCGACACGGAGGTGACCGAAACCGCCGTACCAGGCACGGAGTTCGCCGTCGGCGGGCCGGACCGGCTCGCTCCGGACAACGGACAGCCGTCCGAGCGAAGCGAGGCCATACGGTGACCCGGCGGGTGGCTGTCACCGGTATCGGTGTGGTCGCTCCCGGTGGCACCGGCGCGACGGCGTTCTGGGACCTCCTCGCCGACGGCCGTACCGCGACCCGGGGCATCACGCTGTTCGATCCGGCGGGCCTGCGCTCGCGCATCGCCGCCGAATGCGACTTCGACCCGCTCGCACACGGCCTGGACCCGGCGCTGAGTCAACACGCCGACCGCTACATCCAGTTCGCCATGGTCGCCGCAGCCGAAGCCGTGGGCGACTCCGGCTTTGACACCGGCACGCAGGACCCCTGGCGCGTCGCGGTCTCCCTGGGCAGCGCCGTCGGCGGCACCACCCGTCTGGAACACGACTACGTCCAGGTCAGCGCGGGCGGACAGCGGTGGGACGTGGACCACCGCGGCGCCGACCCGCAACTGCACCGGGCGTTCTCGCCGAGCACCCTCGCCTCGGCCGTCGCCGAGCAGTTCGGCGCCCAGGGCCCGGTGCAGACCGTCTCCACCGGCTGCACCTCCGGGATCGACGCGGTCGGTTACGCCTTCCACACCATCGAGGAGGGCCGCGCCGACATCTGCGTCGCCGGCGCGGCGGACTCGCCGATCTCGCCGATCACCATGGCCTGCTTCGACGCCATCAAGGCGACGTCGGACAACAACGACGACCCCGAACACGCCTCCCGGCCGTTCGACGCCCGCCGCAACGGCTTCGTGATGGGCGAGGGCGCGGCGGTGCTCGTCCTGGAGGAGTACGAGCACGCCAGGGCGCGCGGTGCGCACGTGTACTGCGAGATCGGCGGCTACGCCACCTACGGCAACGCCTACCACATGACCGGTCTGACCTGCGAAGGGCTGGAGATGGCCCGGGCGATCGACACCACGCTCGACCAGGCCCGCCTCGACCCCACGATGATCGACTACGTCAACGCGCACGGCTCGGGCACCAAACAGAACGACCGGCACGAGACCGCCGCCGTGAAGCGGTCCCTGGGCGCGCACGCCTACGACACACCCATGAGCTCCATCAAATCCATGGTGGGCCACTCGCTCGGCGCGATCGGCGCGATCGAGGTCGTCGCCTGCGTCCTGGCGCTCAAGCACCAGGTCGTGCCGCCGACAGCGAACTACGAGATACCCGACCCCGAGTGCGACCTGGACTACGTGCCGCGCACCGCGCGCCCGCGCAGGCTCAGGAACGTGCTCTCCGTCGGCAGCGGATTCGGCGGCTTCCAGTCGGCCGTACTGCTGACCGGGCCGGGCGGGAGAACCCGATGAACACACCGCACACACCGCACACACCGCACACACCGCACACACAGCGCACTCGGCGCACCCCGCGCGCGGCCATCACCGGAATCGGTGTGATCGCGCCCAACGGCCTGCGGGCCGACTCGTACTGGAAGGCCGTCGGCGAGGGCCTCGTCGTGCTGGACGAGATCACCCGCGAGGGCTGCGGTCATCTGCCGCTCCGGGTGGCCGGCGAGGTCCGGGGCTTCGACGCCGCGGGCCTCATCGAGGAACGTTTCCTCGTCCAGACCGACCGGTTCAGCCACTTCGCCATGGCCGCCGCCGCACTCGCGCTCGACGACGCCGGGATCCCCCGGGGCGAACCCGCGGAGCCTTACGACATCGGTGTCGTCACCGCCGCCGGGTCCGGCGGCGGCGAGTTCGGGCAGCGGGAACTCCAGAAACTGTGGGGCCAGGGATCCCGGTACGTCGGCCCGTACCAGTCCATCGCCTGGTTCTACGCCGCCAGCACCGGCCAGATCTCCATCCGTAGCGGCTTCAAGGGACCGTGCGGAGTGGTCGCGAGCGACGAGGCCGGCGGTCTGGACGCCGTCGCACACGCCGCCCGGGCCGTACGGCGCGGAACCGGCGCGGTCGTCGTCGGCGGCGCGGAGGCGCCACTCGCCCCGTACTCGATGGTCTGCCAGCTCGGATACCCCGAACTCAGCACCGTCGAGGACCCGGCCCGCGCCTACCGCCCCTTCACCGGGGGCGCCTGCGGCTTCGTCCCCGCGGAGGGCGGCGCCATGCTCGTCGTCGAGGACGAGAACCGTGCCCGCGACCGGGGGGCGGCCGTCCGGGCCACCGTCGCCGGCCACGCCGCCACCTTCACCGGCGCCTCCCGCTGGGAGCGGTCCAGGGAGGGGCTCGCCCACGCGATCCGGGGCGCCCTCGACGAGGCCGGGTGCGCCCCCGAGGAGATCGACGTCGTGTTCGCGGACGCCCTGGGCGTGCCGGAGGCCGACCGCGCGGAAGCGCTGGCCATCACCGACGCCCTGGGGGAGTACGGCGCCAAGGTTCCCGTCACGGCGCCCAAGACCGGCATCGGGCGTGCCTACTGCGGGGCGCCCGTGCTGGACATCGCGGCCGCGGTGCTCGCCATGGAGCACAACCTCATCCCTCCCACCCCCAACGTGTTCGACATCTGCCACGACCTCGACCTGGTGATGTCCCGCGCTCGCCCCGCCGAGCCGCGCACGGCCCTGGTCCTCAGCCGGGGACTGATGGGTTCCAACGCGGCGCTGGTAGTGCGCCGTGGAGACGACTCCGCCCGATAGCACCGGGCGGGAAGGAGAACACCGCATGATCACCACCGAAGTGACCTACGGCGAGCTGGCCACCCTCATGAAGAGGGGAGCCGGAGTCACCGTCGACCCGGGCGAACTGGAGCGGGCGTCGGACACCCCCTTCGGGGTCCTCGGCCTCGACTCGCTCGGCCTGCTCGGCATCGTCGGCGAGCTGGAGATCCAGTACGGCCGCTCGCTGCCCCCGGACTCGGAGCGCTGCAGGACGCCCCAGGAGTTCCTCGACCTCGTCAACAGCACCCTCAAGGCTGGAGCCTGAAGTGGCCGGACACACCGAGAACAGCATCACCGTCGACGCCCCCCTCGACCTCGTCTGGGACATCACCAACGACATCGAGAACTGGCCCCGGCTCTTCACCGAGTACTCCTCCCTCGAAGTACTCTCCCGCGAGGGCGACACGACGGCCTTCCGGCTGACCATGTACCCGGACGACAACGGCAAGGTCTGGAGCTGGGTCTCGGAACGGACCGTGGACCGCGCCGCGCGGACCGTCCGGGCACGCCGGGTCGAGACGGGCCCCTTCGCCCACATGAACATCCTGTGGGAGTACACGGAACTGCCTGGCGGCACCCAGATGCGCTGGACGCAGGACTTCGCGATGAAGCCCGACGCCCCCGTCGACGACGAGTGGATGACGGACAACATCAACCGCAACTCCCGTACGCAGATGGCGCTCATCCGGGACCGGATCGAGCAGGTCGCCCGCGACCGCGAGAACGCGTCCGCCCTGCCCAGCTGAGCCACCGGCTCAGGAAGGACACCCGATGCACCACGCCCTGATCGTCGCCCGGATGGCGCCCGGCTCGGCGCCGGCGATCGCCGACCTGTTCGCCGCCTCCGACCGTGGCGAACTCCCGCACCTGGTCGGTGTCAACCGCCGCAGCCTCTTCCAGTACGGCGACGTGTACCTGCACTTCATCGAGGCCGACCAGGACCCGGCGCCCGCCATCGCGAAGGTGGCCGGGCACCCCGAGTTCCGGGGTATCAGCGACAAACTGTCGGCGTACGTCACCGCGTACGACCCGCAGACGTGGCGCGGCCCCAAGGACGCCATGGCGCACTGCTTCTACCAGTGGGAGCGCAACGGCGGTTCCTGAGCACGAAACCCCGAGGCCGGTACCGCGAGAGTCGCGGTACCGGCCTCGGGGTTTCGTGGCTGTGGTCAGCCGGGGACGGTGCACTCGAAGGCGTGCAGATACGCGTTGACCGGGCGGATCTCGCCGATGACCAGTCCCGCGTCCGTCAGCCGGTCGACCATGCTCTGCCGGGTGTGCTTCGCACCGCCGACGTTGAGGAGCAGCAGCAGATCCATGGCCGTCGTGAACTTCATCGACGGCGTGTCGTCCACGAGGTTCTCGATCACGACGACCCGCGCGCCGGGCCGCGCCGCCCTCCGGACGCCGGCGAGCGCCCTGCGGGTGCTGTCGTCGTCCCACTCCAGGATGTTCTTGATGATGTACACATCCGCCTGTACGGGGATGTCCTCCCGGCAGTCCCCGGCCACGATGTCCACCCGCGCGGCCAGTGAACCTCCGGCGCGGAGCCGCGGATCGGCGTTCTCCACCACCCCGGGCAGGTCGAGCAGCGTGCCGTGCATCCCGGGGTGCTTCTCCAGCAGACTCGCCACGACCCGGCCCTGGCCGCCGCCGATGTCGGCGACCGAGGACACCCCGCTCAGGTCGAGCAGCTCGGCGACGTCCCGTGCGGACTGCTCACTGGATGTCGTCATGGCCCGGTTGAACACGTATGCCGACTCGGGGGCCTCCTCGTTGAGGTACGCGAAGAACTCCCTGTCGTACATGTCCTCGAAGACGTTGCGGCCGGAGCGCACCGCCTCGTCCAGCTTCGGCCAGACGTTCCACGTCCACGGCTCGGTGCACCACAGCGCGATGTAGCGGAGGCTGTGCGGGTCGTCCTCGCGCAGCAGCCGGGACATATCCGTGTGGACGAAGGTGCCGTCGGGGCGCTCCGCGAAGACGTCCTGGCAGGTCAGCGCGCGCAGCAGCCGCCTGAGGGTCTGCGGCTGGGTCTTCACCGCCGCCGCCAGGTCCTCCACGGTCCTGGGTGTGTCGTCCAGGGCGTCCGCGACGCCCAGACGGGCGGCGGCGCGTACGGCGGCGGCGCAGGCCGCCCCGAAAACGAGCTCCCTCAGCCGCATGGGCGCCGGGGGCGCAGGGGGAGCCGGATCAACGGTCGTCATGTGATGCCTCACCTTTCTTGTTGTGCCGTGTGCGGGGGAGCCGGGCGGTCAGCACAGGCCGGCGGGTTCCGACACCCCGCAGGTGTTGTCGCGGAAGGTGTTGTTCTTGCCGGTGTCCCGGTCGGCGAGATCGGCCGTGCTGTTGCGCAGCACCAGGTTGTCGCGGATCTCGTTGCTCTCGTTGAGGGCGCCCACGAAGCTCTTGAACAGCACGATGCCGCCCGACAGCGGGGAGGCACCCACGTTGTCCTCGACCCTGTTCTTCGTCACCAGCACCTTCTCGGTGCCGGTGAGGACGATGCCCGAGCCCTGGAGGAAGGGCAGCCGGGGGGTCTTCGGGCACAGCTTGTTGTTGGCGTAGATGTGGTTCCGCCTGACGGTCAGCGCCCCGGCGCGCGGCTTGCCCTCGTCGCCGACGACGAACACCGCGGCGCAGTTCCCGGTCGCCTCGTTGTGCTCGACGGTCAGGTTCCGCAGCCGCCGCACCGTGACGCCGATCCGGTTGCCGAGCAGACGGTTGTGACTGATCACGGTGCCCTTGGAGTCCTGGGCGCCGTCCTCCCGGTCGACGGTGTTGGCGACGAAGAGCCCGGCGTCGCCGTTGCGCTCGGCGATGTTGCGGCTGAACACGCCGCGTACGGACCTCTCCTGGGCGATGCCCCACTGGCCGTTCTTCTCGGCGGTCACGCCCTGGACCTTCAGCTGATCGGTCCACGTCGCCCACAGGCCGTTCTTGGCGAAGCCCCTGATCGTCAGGGAGCGCAGGGTGACGCGCTTGACGGGATGGGCCTTGGTGCCGGTCACACAGATACCGTTTCCTGCTGTGGCACAGGTGCCGCCGGCGGAGGCCGGGCCGGGGACGATGACGGCGGGCCCGGCGCCGGAGCCGCGCAGGGTCAGGTCGGAGACGGTGATGCGGACGCTCTCACGGTAGGTGCCGGGGGAGAGGACAACGGTGTCCCCCGGACGCGCGGCGTCCACGGCCTTCTGGATCGATTCGCCGGGGTGTACGCGGTGCATCGCGCGGTGGTCGGTCGGTGCGGCGGCGCCCAGCCCCGACGCCACGACAGCCGCCGTGCATACGAGGTGGGTCATCTGTTGTTTGGTCATATGCCCGAAGCTAGGAGTGGGTGTTCCGGCCCGCCACCGCTGATCGCCCAGGTGGACCCCTGTCGAACGCCGACGGACGACGGTGTCAGACGAGGTGGGCGAAGACCACGAGGTTCTCGGTGTAGTCCTTCGCCGCGTGGTCGTATTCACCGGCGCAGGTGATCAGCCGGACCTGGGCCTGCGAAGTGTCGGCGTACACGCGCCGGTCGGGGAAGTCGTCCTTCGCGAACGTCTCGACGCTGTCGACCACGAAGACGGCCGTGCGCCCGTCCGACCTCTTGACGGCGAACCGGTCACCCTTGTCGAGCTCGCTCAGCTCCGCGAACACCGCGGGCGAGGTCGCCGTGTCGACATGCCCGGCGATGATCGAGGTGCCCGTCTCTCCGGGGGACACACCGTCGGCCTGCCAGCCGACCAGGTTCACGTCGTCGGCGGGCGGCGCCTCCAGCTGGCCCGACCTGCCGATGGCGAGGCCGACGAAGGGGGCGTCCACGTCGATGTCCGGGATGAGCAGCCGGGTCGGCCTTGCCCGTGGCAGATGTTTCCCGGCGCGGGGCGTCGCCGTGGTCTTCGGTGCGGCCGACGAGGACGGTGCGTGCGCCGCCGCGGGGCGCGGCGCGCGGGCGTCGTCGGACGACTCGTCGTTTCCGGAGAAAAGGAAGAACACCGGGATCAGGAGTACGGCGGACCACGCGGTCAGACGCACGAGGGAGCGCCGCCTGGACGACACGGACTCGGCCTCGGCAGGGGAAGGCAACCGGGTTGCCATCGGGAACCACCTCACGGGAACAAGGCTGAGCGGATCAGCGCAGACGGAAGACAGGACAGCGGATGTGTGAGCGCCGGAAGGCGTAACGGCGGAGAACCGGCCGGGCCGCCGCAGTGTGCACAGGCGGATGTGCACACGCGACGGCCTCGGCTGCTATGTCAGGCATCGGTCAGGCCCCGTGGGCCGCGTTCCTGCGGCGCATCGCGTAGGCACCCGCGCCGACGACCGCCAGGGCCGCCAGCCCGCCGGACGTGACACCCGGGTTCGCGAGCGCGCCGCCACCGGTGTGCATGCCACCGCTGGGCTTCTCGTGCTTGGAGCCCCAGTCGCCCTTGCCGCCTGCCTCCTCCTTGTCGCCGGAGCTCCAGGAGCCCTTGCCATGCTCCTCCTTGCCGGCCTCCCAGTCGCCCTTCTTGGATTCGTCGGCGCTGTCGCCCTTGCTCCAGTCGCCCTCGTTCACCGCGGTGAGCGCACCGCCACCCGTGTGCATTCCACCGTTCGGCTTGTCGTGCTTGCTGTCCTTGTCGTGCTCCTTGCTGTAGGAAGAGTCACCCTTTTCCCAGTCACCGCCGTCGGCAGCGAGGGCGCCGGGAGCGGCGATCGCGAGAGCGGCCGTGGCCGTCGCGGTAGCGAGGAGCAGGCGGGCAGAGCGCATGGTAGAAGTCCTTCCGCCGCGGCTGGGGCGCTGACGCGATGTCAGCTGATGAGACCCGGCCTCGACGTGATCCACCGTCAGCCAGACCTGCCGGGCGCACCACTCGAGCCGTCCACCCGGCTGACCCGCACGGCGGCATCAGATTCGGCGTCCGACCATCCAACGGGGCACACGCCAGGGCCCTGACCAGGCATTTAATCGGCTGACCGGCAGTCACTTCCCGGCCCGTGCCACGCCGTACGCACAACCCGATCGGCGGCGACACGACTGCACGCACCCGGCCTCCGCCGGACAGGCTCCAGCCGGCCCCCCGCCGGCCCGAAGCGCCTCGATCGCCTGACCGAACGGCTCCATGTACGGCTCCATGTACGGCTCCAGAACGGTGAAGCAGGCGAATCCCTACCGCTCCCGGGCCGCCCGCACCTGCGCGGTGAACTGCTCCAGGGGCCCGGCCAGGACGATGGGCAGGTCCAGGACCTGATCCTCGGTCAGCTGCGGCGCGCGGGACAGGAGGCAGTCGCCGCTGTCCTCACTCGTGCGCGATCGCCGCCAGCACGTTCATCCGGGACGCGCGCAACGCCGGCAGCAGCGCCGCCACGATGCCGACCACCGCCGAACCCACCACCACCGCGACGATCGTGCCCCAGGGAATCGCCAGTGCCTCCATGCCCTGGAGCGCCAGCACCCGCTGTATGCACACGCCCCACACCAGCCCCAGCCCGAGGCCGAGCACCGCGCCGAACACGGCGATCACCACGGACTCCAGCCGGATCATCCGGCGCAGCTGCCGTCGGGACAGCCCGATGGCCCGCAGCAGCCCGATCTCACGCGTGCGCTCCACGACCGACAGGGCGAGAGTGTTGACCACGCCGAGCACCGCGATGACGATCGCGAGCCCCAGCAGCGCGTAGACGAGGTAGAGCAGTACCGCGATCTGGTTGCGGATCAGTTCCTTGTAGTCGGCCTGGTCACGAACCTTGACCTGCGGATACGGGTCGAGTGTCCGCTCCAGCGCGGGACGCAGTGTGTCGGCGCTCGTGCCGTCCACCGCGTTGACGTACAACGCGGACTCCTGGCCGCCGGGCACGTACTTCTCGGCGACGGCGATCCCGAAGTAGATCCCGCCCTGCGTCCCGAACCCCTCGGCGCTGTCCTGGTCGGTGAGGGCGGCGACCGTCAGTTCCGTCTGTGCGCCGTCCGGGAACTCCACCGGCAGCACACTGCCGACGCGCACCTCGTGGTCCTTGGCGTAGTCGGCGGACATCGCCAGATGGCCGTCGGCGAGCGCGGCGGCCGTGTCGCCCTGCGCGTAGGTGACACGGGCGACGTCGTCGAGCCGCGCGTCGTATCCGGCGGCCGTGGTTTCGAGGCGCTGGCCGTCCGGCAGCCGCACCGCGACCGGCACGAACCGCTGCCGTACGACGAGACCGACACCGTCCGTGGCCCGCACCTTGTCGGTGACCTCCTGCGGGAACGGCACGAAGTTGTCGTTCTGCACGACGAAGTCGGCGCCGAGCGTCCTGTCGATCTGCTGGTCGAAGGACTCGGTCATCGAGGCGCTGGCCACCGACATCCCGCCGACCAGGGCCAGGCCCACCATCAGTGCGGCGGCCGTGGCCCCCGTACGGCGGGGATTGCGCAGGGCGTTGCGCTGGCTCATCCGGCCGACCGGCCCGTAGAGCGCCGGGAACGCGCCGCCGAGGACCCGGATGACCGGCCGGACCAGCAGCGGGCCCGCGATGACCGTCGCGACGAGCGTGAGGACGACGCCGAGTCCCAGCAGGGAGGCGGACGTCGGGGTCTCGTCGGCCGTGGCGCAGCCCACGAGCGCGGCGGCCCCGAGGGCCCCGACGACCGAGCCGGCCACCGCCCGTACCCGCAACGGCCGCCCCACGCCAGCGATTTCGGCGTCCGAGAGTGCGGCCATGGGGGAGACCACGGCGGCCCGCCTGGCCGGCAGATAGGCCGCCACGAAGGTGACCCCGAGCCCGACGGCGTACGCCGACACGGGAGTCGCCCAACCCACCACCATGTCGGCCGATCTGAGGTTCATGCCGAAGGCGCTCATCAGCCGGATCAGCCCCGCCGCGAGCCCGATCCCGGCGGCGAGGCCGAGTGTCGAGCCGACCAGGCCGAGTAGTACCGCCTCCGTCAGCACGGACCTGCGCACCTGCCGTCGGTCGGCGCCGAGCGCCCGCAACAGGCCCAGTTCGCGGGTGCGTTGGGCGATCAGCATGGAGAAGGTGTTGACGATCAGGAAGACCCCGACGAGCACCGCGATCCCGGCGAAGCCCAGCATCACGTACTTGATCACGTCGAGGAATCCACCGAGTTCGGCCGCGGCGGACTCGGCCTGCTCGGCGGCCGTCTCCAACTCGTAGTCCGAGGTGCCGATCTGCTGCGCGATACGGCTCTTCAGCTGTTCGTCGCTCACGCCGCTCGCGGCGGTCACCGAGATGCTCGTGGCCCGGTCCGGCGAACCGAGCAGTCTGGTCTGCGCGGTCCTCGTGTCGAGGAAGAGCAGCGCCGCGCCCGGGTTGGTGGTGGTGAAGGTGGCGATACCGACGATCTTCACCTTGAACGACCCCGGCTGCGCCTGCACGGTGAGCGTGTCGCCGATGCCCACGTCCTTGGTGTCGGCGGTGTCCGCGTCCAGCAGCGCCTCGCCGTCCCCCTCGGGGGCGTGGCCGGAGGTGAGTTCGACCGGGCTGCGGTCGGTGAGGTACCAGTCGGTGGCGATGGTGGGGGCGCCCGAGGTCGGTGAGACCGACTCGTTCCGGTCGTCGACGACGGTGATGTTCTCGACGGACGCGTCCGCGTGGGCCTCCTCGACGCCGTCGACGCCGGCCACCCGCTGGGCCAGCGAGGCGGGCAGGGTCGGGACCTCTCCGGACGGCACCGCCGACTCGAAGTCCTGCCGGGGGCTCACCGTGACGTCGGCGGAGGTGGAGGCGAAGAGCCGGTCGAAGGTACGGGTGACGGTGTCGGAGAAGATCAGGCTGCCCGCGACGAACGCCACGGACAGGACGACGGCCAGCGCGGAGAGCAGCAGCCGGCCCTTGTGCGCGAGGAAACTCCTGAGCGTTGCCTTCAGCACGGGGTGTCAGTCCTCGTCGGTGGGCTTGGTGAGGGACGGGTTGTCGGGGGTGCCGGGGGCACCGGGAGAGGGGGGCTGGGTCTGGCTTCCGGAGAAGAGGCGCATGCGCTCCAGGACCGCCTCCGCCGTGGGCCGTGGCATCTCGTCCACGATCCGTCCGTCGGCGAGGAAGAGCACCAGGTCCGAGTGGGCGGCGGCGCCCGGGTCGTGGGTCACCATGACGACCGTCTGGCCGAGGTCGTCGACGGCCTCGCGCAGGAACTGGAGGACTTCGAGCCCGGCGCGTGAGTCGAGGTTGCCGGTCGGTTCGTCCGCGAAGATCAGCTCGGGGCGTGAGGCGAGCGCCCGGGCACAGGCCACGCGCTGCTGCTGCCCGCCGGAGAGCTGGGCCGGCCGGTGCTTCAGCCGGTCCCGCAGCCCCAGTGTGTCGATGACCTGGTCCAGCCACTTCTGGTCCGGCTTCTGGCCCGCGATGTCCATCGGCAGGGTGATGTTCTCGATGGCGTTCAGGGTCGGGATCAGGTTGAACGACTGGAACATGAACCCGATCCGGTCCCGGCGCAACCGGGTCAGGTCGCGGTCCTTCAGTCCCGTGATCTCCGTGTCGCCGAGCCACACCTGCCCTGCCGACACGGAGTCGAGCCCCGCCAGACAGTGCATCAACGTGGACTTGCCCGACCCTGAGGGCCCCATGACCGCGGTGAAGTGACCGCGCGCGATGTCCACGTCGACCGAGTCGAGGGCGAGCACGGTCGTCTCGCCCGAGCCGTACGCCTTGGTCAGCGCGCGGGCCCGGGCCGCGGTCCCGTCCGCCTCCGCGTGCCCGGGGACGTGCTCCGCAGCAGGTGTGGACAAGGTTGCCTCCTTCAGTGGCTTGCTGGTCGTGGCCGTCCCGATGTCGTACCGACGTCCCTCGTTCCTCGTCCGGGCCGAGCGTAGTGTGACGAGGCGCACACCGGGTAATCCTTTTCGCTCTTGAGTGGCCCCCTTGCCGGTGCTAGCGCTCACGCGCTAGCGTCGAGGTATGCCTAAGACTCAGCTGAACGTCCGGGTGGACGAGGGCACCGCCCGGGCGGCGCGTGAACAGGCCCTGGCCCGCGGAATGAGCGTCAACCGCTACATCGAAGAGCTGGTCAGACAGGACACGGGCGAGGCGGGCAACACCTTCGTCGCAGCCGCCGCCGACTTCATGAAGCAGTACGAGTCCGTCTTCGCCGAAGAGTTCGGCACGGACCGTGAAGGCAAGCGCGAAGGTCGTCACTGAACCCTTGGACAACCTCAGGATCGACCTCGCCTGGCTCCTCATGATCGCCGAACGGAAGACGCCCGGGGACCCCCAGGTCTCCGACTGGGGCGCCCTGGTCGCCGCCGTCGCCCGCCACGAGGCCGAGATATTCGACGTCCCCGTCTACGACAATCCGCACGCCCGTGCCGCCGCCCTGCTCCAGCTCCTGCTGCACGTGCCCGCGCTGGAGCGCTCCAACGCGCTGTTCGCCTCCGCGGTCGCCTACGCCTACCTCGTCGCCAGCGGGGTCAAGGTCGTCACCTCGCCCGAGCAGGTGCGCGAACTGGCTCGCCTGGTGAAGACCGGCAACGCCTCCGTGCACGACATCGCGCACGAACTGCGCCAGTGGAGCCTATGAGGCGTCCCCTGGCTCCGTCCCCGGCTGCGGGGGACGCCGGGCGCTGCCCAGCACACAGTACGAAGTGGGCAGCCGGGGTCCCTTCTCGGGCAGCAACAGACGCCGGTACGGGCCGAGTTCGAACCCGGCGTCCCGCAACGCGGCGACCGGGTCCCGGGCCACATGGCAGCCGCCGGCGAGCGCGGGCCACACCGTGCGGTCGAGGGCGCGCTGCGTGAACCGCATCGCGGGCCCGCCGCCGACGCCGTGCTCGAAGAACCGCACCTCACCGCCGGGCCGCAGCACCCGCCGTACCTCGCCGAGCGCCCGGGGTACGTCCCGGAGGCCGCACAGGACCAGCGAGAGAACGACCGCGTCGAAG
The DNA here is from genome assembly GCF_033441795.1 of Streptomyces sp. ADMS. Lineage (NCBI taxonomy): Bacteria > Bacillati > Actinomycetota > Actinomycetes > Kitasatosporales > Streptomycetaceae > Streptomyces > Streptomyces sp. ADMS. The sequence continues at coordinate 45,287 of NZ_JAVFVX010000026.1, forward strand.
GCCTCACCCTTCACCGGCAGCGCCTCCGCCACACCCGGTACGACATCCACGGGAACCTCGGAGCGCAGGGCGGCCTCCATGGCCAACTTCCGCAGCAGGCGCTCGGGTTCGATCGCGACGACCTCCGAGACGGTGCCCGGATAGTGCGCGAAGTTCAGTCCGTTGCCGGCGCCGATCTCGATCACCCGCCCGGAGAGCCCGGTGAGCAGCCGGTGCCGCAGGGCGCCCAGACCGGCGGTGTCGGCGGCCACGCTGATCCGGGCGTAGTAACGGGCGAACAGCGGATGGTGCACGGGATCCCGCGGCACCTTGCCGGAGCCTGCGGTGGACCGTAGCGGCATGGGGACCTCCCGGGGAGGACTGGCCTACCGCGATTGTCCCCCGTACGGGACCCGCGCACCCTCGCTGTCGCCCGGATCCGGCCGGACCGGACGGATCTGGCTGGATCGGGCTTGATCGGGCTGGATCAGGCGATGAAGTCGCGGACCTGTGTGTAGACGCCGTGGTCGTTGTTCATCTCGTTGTGCGGGACGCAGCCGACCTCGACGTTCGTGGCGCCGCTCAGGATCGCGGTGGTGTCCGGGGTGAGCGCGTCGTCGCAGTTGGACCAGTAACTGGCGTACGACACGCTGCCAGGCGTCTCGTCACCCGAGTTCAGTGCGGTCAGGAAAGAACTCCCGGTGTACATCTCCGAACACGAGGTGTACAGCCACGAACACCACGAGGCGACGGTCGTGCCGTGGTTGACGCCGGCGGTGGAGACGAAGTCGTCGACGTACGCGGTTCCGCCGAGGTTCTTGAGGTAGTAGCGAGCGCTGAGCGCGCCCATCGAGTGGACGACGAGGTCGACCTTCGTGGCGCCCGTCGCAGCCAGAACTCGCTTGACCTCGGTGGCCAGTTGCTGGGCCGTCGTGACGTTCGACTGGGACCACGAGTACGACCAGGCGTCCAGCTCGGAGGCCGTGTAGCCGTCGGCCTTGAAGTCGGCGACCCAGTCGTTCCAACTGCTCGACGAACTGCTGAGACCGTGTACGAAAACGACCGGATTGTGGGTTGCGGCCTGGGCGGGCGTCGCGGTGAGCGAGAGGGACAGAAGCATCGAGGACACGACGGCCGAGACGGCTGCCGTGACGCGTCGCATGCGGCGCTGCATGGTGCCTCCTGATGAGGGCGGGGGTTGGCTGGAGTGTCAGGCCGGGTCTACGCGCGCCGCATCGGTGAAATCGCCGGTCTTTACGCACCTTGTAACTCGCCAGTAACGTGAGTGGTGTGGTGACCTCGGTGAATCCCCCGCCTCTCCCGCGCATTTCGCCACCGCAGCTCACGGACGCGTGGCAGCAGCTCGGCCCCCCGCTTCCCGAAGGGGTCCGCGTGCGCGTCCTCAGTGCCGCGTACGGCGACCCGCGGGCCGCCGCCGAACTCGTACCGCGCCTCACCGAACGGCAGGCGGCGGGGCTCGACCCGCTCCCGGCGGAACCCGCCGCGCTCGCCCCCGAACTGCTGCGGGCGCACCGCCGGGAGATCCGCGCCCTGCCCGACGACACCCGGCTGCTGCTCCTGCTCGCCGCGGCCGACCAGTACCCGGTGGCGACCCAGGCCTTCCTGCGCGCGGTCACCGCAGCCGGCCTGGACACCCGGGCACTCGAAGCCGCCGAGACGGCCGGGATCGCGCACGCGACGGCAGGCGGAGTCGTCTTCCGCGACGCGTGGACGCGGATCGCGGCGTACGAGTCCGGGTCCTCGGCGGACCGGCGGGACGTGCACCGACTGCTGGCGCGCGTCCTGCACGGCGACGGTGAGACGCCCCGGCGGTCCTGGCACCGGGGCGCCGGCGCCCTCGGCCCCAGCGGACGGCTCGCCGCCGAGCTGGGCACCGCCGCGCACGAGGCGCGTGAGCTGGGCGACCACGCCCTGGCCGGCGCCCTCGGAGAACGCGCCGCCGCCCTCTCACCCGACCCGCGCGAACGGTCCCGGCTGCTCTCCCGGGCCGCCGCCGACGCCTGGCACCGCGGTGACGGAGACCGGGCCCGCGGTCTGGTGGCGACCTCGGACGAGAGTGCGCTCAACGGCATGCTCGCCCTGCGGTCGGGCAACGCGACCGAGGCCTTCGACGGGCTGCTGACCGCCGCGGTCCGACATGCGCGGGCCGCGCTGGAGCAGGGAAGCGTGCCGAATCGTTCCGCCGGGGATCAGGGGTCTCACTCCGGCCTGCCGGAACGATTTGTCAGGCCGGACGGCCCGCATCCGTACCCTTCCGCGTCCCGGTACTCCCACCCGGACTCACAGTCGTCGCACCGCGTCCCGAACCCCGCTCTGGACATCGCCGTGCACCTGCTGGCACGTGCCACCGAGGCCGCCGTCTACACCGGCGACCTCCGCCGCTGCCGGGAGGCGGCCACCGTGGCCGCACGGCTCGGCGTCATCCCGCCCGGCACCCTCGCGGGACTCGCCGCCGCCGTAGAGGGGCGGTACGAGGACGCCCGCAACCTCCTCAAGGCCGCCGCAGGCCGCTGCGGTCCCGGTGGCGACCCCACCCTGCTCATCCACTCCGGCATCGCCGCCCTGCTCCTCGGCGACCACTCCGGTGCCGAACGCGCCACCGTACGGGCCGCCGCCTCCGCCCGCGCCCGGGGCGAGACGGTGACCGTCCCACAGGCCATGGAGTTCCGGGCGTACGCCGACTTCTGGACCGGACGCCCGCGCGCCGCCGAGGCCGCCGCGGCCGACGCCCTCTGGCAGGCGTACGCCACCGGCCAGGACAACGGCGCCTGCCATCTTCAGGCGGCGCTCGCCATGTTCGCCGCGGTGACCGGCGACGGTGAGGTCTGCAGGGAACGAGCGGAGGCGGCCCGCACCCACGCCCGGGCCCACGGCCTCGGCCTGCCCGCCGCGCTCGCCCTGTGGGCGCTCGCCTTCCTCGACCTCTCCACCGGCCGCTTCGAGAGCGCCGCCGCCCGGCTGCGCGCCCTCGCCGGGTTCGGTCCCGGCCACGGCCACCGGGCCATCCGGCACCTGGCCACCCCGCACTACGTCGAGGCCGCCGTCCGCACCGGCGACACCCGCGTCGCACGGGCCGCCCACGCGGACTACGACCGCTGGGCCGTCGCCGTCCGCAGCGCCGACGACCTGGCCCTCAGCGCCCGCTGCCGCGCCCTGCTCGCCCCCGGCGCCGAAGCGGCCGACCACTACCGCACGGCCCTCGACCTGCACGCCCACGGCAGCCGTGACTTCGAACGCGCCCGCACGGAGCTGCTGTTCGGCAGCGCGCTGCGCCGCCTGCGGCACCGTACCGAGGCCCGCGACCGGCTGCACAGCGCGCTGGAGGCCTTCGAGACGTTCGGTGCGCCGCACTGTGCGACGCAGGCCCGGGCGGAGCTTCGTGCGCTGGGGGCGCCGGCGACGATCACGCCGGGGCCGGCGGATCTCACCACGCGGCTCACGGCGCAGCAGTTGATGGTTGCGCGGATGGCGGCGGAGGGGGCCACCAACCGGGAGATCGCTGTCCGCCTGGCGTTGAGTCCGCGCACGATCGACCATCATCTGCGGGGGGTGTTCTCGCGGTTGGGGATTCGGTCGAGGATCGAGTTGGTGCGGTTGCTTGGGGAGGAGGGTGTGTGACTTGGCTGCGGGGCGGTGGGGGCTGGTCGCGCCCAGCGGCGGAGCCGCAGATCGATACAGGCCCGGCGCCCCTAAAGGAGCGCTTCCTGCTCCGCGAAATCCATCGCGTCCCATGTCCCGCCCAGCGCGGGCGCCAGCCAACTCCCAGCCATGGTGCGGAAATCGGCCGGGGGCAGTGCCCCCACCCCCGCGGGCAGCGCACCGACCAGAGGAGCCCCGGAGACCACCGGCAGGTCGGCCAGGTTGCAACGGGCTGCCAAATCCGGTGAGTCGGGCCAGCTGCCGATGACGCACCCCATGAAGGCCAGGTCCCGGCGGACCAGTTCACGGGCCGTCAGTTCCGTCGCGTTCAGCGTGCCCAGGCCCGCCGACGTGACGACCAGTACCGGTGCGTCCAGCAGCCCGGCCACGTCCGCCAGGGTTCCGCCCTCGTCGTCGAACCGTACGAGCAGCCCGCCCGCGCCCTCCACCAGCACCACGTCGTACCCGGCGGCCAGTTTCGCGGCGGTCTCCGCCACCTCGGCCGGCCGTACCGGTGGCAGCGAGGCTCGCCGGGCGGCCGTCGCGGGCGCCAACGGGTCCGGATAACGCGCGAGTTCGAGGGCCCGAACGTCACCCGCGAGTCGCGCGACCTCGTCGGCGTCCCCGCGCTCGTCCGGACGTACCCCCGTCTGCGCGGGCTTGAGCACGGCGACTGTGCGGCCGGCCGCGAGCGCCGTGGCGGCGACTGCGGCCGTCGTGACCGTCTTGCCGACCTCCGTGCCCGTCCCCGTGATCACCAGGATCGGCATGTCATCCCTCCTGTGCCGCCGCGCACACCGCGCGCGCGATCCGGGCCACGTCCGCGTCGCCGGTGACATACGGCGGCATCGTGTAGACGAGGTCGCGGAACGGCCGCAGCCACACGCCCTCGCGCACGGCCGCCGCTGTGGCCGCCGCCATGTCGACCTCGTGGTCGAGCTGGACCACCCCGATCGCACCCAGCACGCGCACATCCCGGACCCCGGGAAGTTCCGCCGCCCCGGCGAGCCCCTCCCGCAGTCCGGCCTCGATCCGCTTGACCTCCGCCCGCCAGTCCTGGTCGAGCAGCAGCCCGATCGAGGCACAGGCGACAGCCGCCGCCAGCGGGTTGCCCATGAACGTCGGGCCGTGGGCGAGCACCGGGACCTCGCCGCGGGAGATGCCGTCGGCCACCCGCGCCGTGCACAGCGTCGCCGCCATCGTCAGATAGCCGCCGGTCAGCGCCTTGCCCACGCACATCACATCCGGCGTCACCGCCGCGTGCTCCGCCGCGAACAGTGCGCCCGTGCGCCCGAACCCGGTCGCGATCTCGTCGAACACGAGCAGCACGCCGTACGCGTCGCACGCCTCGCGCAGCACCCGCAGATACGCGGGGGAGTGGAACCGCATCCCGCCCGCGCCCTGCACCACCGGTTCGACGATCACGGCGGCCAGTTCACCGGCGTGCCGCTCGATCGTCGAGCGCAGCTGGTCGGCGTACGACTCGTCGTACTCCGTCGGCGGCGCGTCCGTGAACACCTGGCGGGGCAGGACGCCCTGCCACAGCTCGTGCATACCGCCCTCGGGGTCGCACACGGACATCGGCTGCCAGGTGTCGCCGTGGTAGCCGCCGCGCCAGGTCAGCAGGCGCCGCTTCGCCGGACGGCCCACCGAACGCCAGTACTGCAGACACATCTTGACCGCGACCTCGACCGACACCGACCCCGAGTCCGCGAGGAAGACATGTTCGAGTCCATCCGGCGACAAGTCGACAAGAAGCTTCGCCAGCCGAACGGCGGGCTCGTGGGTGAGCCCGCCGAACATGACATGGCTCATCCGCGAGAGCTGCCCGCGCGCCGCCTCGTTGAGCACCGGGTGGTTGTAGCCGTGGATCGCCGACCACCAGGAGGACATCCCGTCGACCAACTCGCCCGACCCGTCGGCGAGCCGCAGCCGCACCCCGCTCGCCGACTCCACGACGAGCGGTTCGACGCGGCCCGGCATGGGCCCGTACGGGTGCCAGACGTGCCGCCGGTCCAGGTCCAGCAGGTCGGACAGGAGCAGGTCAGGCATTGGGCGCGAGGTCCGTTCCGGCACCTCGGCGTCGTACAGTGACCAGATCCGTACGCGGTTCGGGTGCCGTGTCCGAACCGCAGGTGCCCGAGTCCGTGCCGCACCCTCCCGCCGATGCCGATGCCGATGCCGATGCGGATGCCGTGCCGCAGCCAACCGCTGCCCGGTGTTCCGGCAGCGTCACCTGGTCGGTGCCCTCGATCTCGAAACCGGCGTCGGCGATCATGTCGAGGTCGGCCTTGCCGGCCTGACCCTCGGTGGTGAGGTAGTCGCCCAGGAAGATCGAGTTGGCGAGGTGCAGGGCGAGCGGCTGCATCGTGCGCAGATGGACCTCGCGGCCGCCCGCGATGCGCACCTCCGCGTCCGGGCAGACGAACCGGACCATCGCCAGGATGCGCAGACAGCGCTGCGGGGTGAGGTTCCACTCCTTGGCCAGCGGGGTGCCCTCGACCGGGATGAGGAAGTTGACCGGAATCGAGTCCGGGTCCAGGTCGCGGAGGGAGAAGACGACGTCGACGAGGTCCTCGTCGCTCTCGCCCATGCCCGCGATCAGGCCCGAGCAGGCGGACAGCCCGGCCGCGTGCGCCTTCTGGACGGTGTCGACCCGGTCCTGGTAGGTGTGGGTCGTGGTGATGTCCCCGTAAGTGGCCTCGGACGTGTTGAGGTTGTGGTTGTAGGCGTCCGCCCCGGCCTCGCGCAGCCGCTCCGCCTGGCCGTCGGAGAGCAGCCCGAGGCAGGCGCACACCTCGACGCCCTCGTTCTGGTCCTTGATCGCCTTGATCGTGCCTGCGACCCGGTCCACGTCCCGGTCCGTCGGACCGCGCCCGGACGCCACCAGGCAGACCCGCTTGGCGCCCCCGGCCAGCCCGGCCGCCGCGGCCTCGGAGGCCTCGTCCGGCTTGAGCCAGGTGTACTTCAGGATGCCGGTGGTGGAGCCGAGGCGCTGAGAGCAGTAGGAACAGTCCTCGGGACACAGGCCCGACTTCAGGTTGACCAGATAGTTGAGCTTCACCCGCCGGCCGAACCAGTGCCGGCGCACCTTCCCGGCCGCGGCCACCACATCGAGCAGATCGTCGTCGGAGGTGGCCAGCACGGCCAGCGCCTCTTCGCGGGTCGGCAACTCGCGCCGCAGCCCCTTGTCCACCAGCGTCGTCAGCAGGTCCATGGAAGTCGATCCTGACGTATCCGACGGGCCGAGGGAAAGGAGGGTTCGCACAAGAGAGGTGCTTCGACGTGTGGCTATCGCCACATCCCGGGTGCCAGAGGGGCCCGCTAGGGTCTGTTCGGCGGAGCAGGCCGCAGGGAAGCGGCGGAGCCTCATCAGTGCCGGTGGGCGGGGCCTGGCGTGCGCCGCTACAAGGCGGAGGGGGGAGTCGACGCGGAGCGTCGGCGCATGACGACAGCGCGGCGACGCGCGTGCCGGGCCACGCGTCTGCGGCGTGGTCCGCCGGACAGGCCCTAGGGTCTGTTCACTGCCTACAAACGTGTAGCTGCCCGGAAATGTGTTCCGGGAGTGCGTTCCCGTGCCCCGGAGGACTCATGGCGTTCGGCTGGATCGACCAGCAGGCCGAGGCGCGCCGCCGCGCCGGACTGGTACGGAACCTGCGTCCGCGCCCCGCCGACTCCCCGCTCCTCGACCTCGCCAGCAACGACTATCTGGGTCTGGCCCGCCACCCCGAGGTCACCGAGGGCGCGGCCCGGGCCGCCCGGCGCTGGGGCGGCGGTGCCACCGGGTCGCGGCTCGTCACCGGCAGCACCGAACTGCACGCGGAACTCGAACGTGAACTGGCCGGCTTCTGCGGTTTCGAGGCGGCTCTCGTCTTCTCCTCCGGCTACGCGGCCAACCTCGCCGCGGTCACCGCACTGGCGCCGCACGGCTCCCTCGTCGTCTCGGACGCGGGCAACCACGCCTCGCTGATCGACGGCTGCCGCCTTGCCCGGGGCACCACCCAGGTCGTCGGGCACGCCGACCCGGACGCCGTCCGCAAGGCGCTCGGTACGCACACGGGGCCCGCCGTGGCCGTGTCCGACACCGTCTTCTCGGTCGACGGGGACGCTGCACCGCTGTCCGAACTTGCCGCCGCCTGCCGGGAGTTCGGCGCGGGGATGGTTGTCGACGACGCGCACGGGCTGGGTGTCCTGGGTGAGGGCGGGCGGGGATCGGCGTTCGCGGCCGGTCTGGCGGGGGCGCCGGACGTCGTCGTGACCGTAACGCTGTCCAAGTCGCTCGGCAGTCAGGGGGGTGCGGTGCTGGGACCCGCTCCGGTGATCGAGCACCTCGTCAACGCGGCCCGTACGTTCATCTTCGACACCGGTCTCGCCCCGGCCGCGGCGGGCGCCGCCCTCGCGGCCCTCACGCTGCTGCGCCGCGAGCCCGAACGGGCCGCACGGGCGCGTGCGGTGGCGTGTGATCTGCACACCCGGCTGACGGCTCAGGAACTGGCGGCGGTACGGCCGGACGCGGCCGTCGTCTCCGTGCGCGCGCCGTCCCCGGAGAAGGCGGTGCGGTGGGCGGCCGACTGCCGGGCCGCGGGAGTGGGTGTGGGCTGCTTCCGCCCGCCGTCCGTGCCCGACGGGGTGTCCCGGCTGCGGCTGACCGCCCGAGCGGACCTGGCCGAGGAACAGATCGCACGGGCGGTACAGGTGATCGGCGAGAACCGGCCGTAGACCGGTAGTGCGTCAGTACGGTTGATCAGTGACACGCGACCATGAGTCGGCGGACCACGGCCGTGTGTCCTGGGGCGATCACCGTAACGCGGTGAGGAATCCCGCCCAGCTCTCGGGGGAGAAGAGCAGGACGGGCCCGGCAGCGTTCTTGGAGTCGCGTACGGCGAGCAGGCCGACCCGGACTTCCGTGTCCGGACGGGCCGTCTCCACACAGTTGTTCGCGCCGGTGCTGTAGCTGCTGCGCAGCCATTGCACACCGGACGGTTCGACGACGGACGAAGCGTTCCGAGGCAGTGCTGGCATGGTGCCTCCTTACACGCCGTGATGCAGACCGGCGATGAAATCCAACGAGTCCTCGGGCGAAAGGGCGTGGATCTGAAGGGTGTTGAAGGCCTCACTGTAGGCCTGGAGGTCTTCTTTCCGTTCGAGATAGAGGCTACTCATCATCTGGTCGAGAACAACCACATCCAGGTCAGAAATGGTCGGAAAGGAGAAGATAACGAAAGGACCTGTGATGCCGATGTACGCCCCCGCGGCGAACGGCAGGATCTGGAGCCGCACCTGGGGCAGCAGGGCCGCTTCCATGAGCCGTTCCAGCTGACGTGCCATCACCTCCGGGCCACCCACTTCACGGCGCAGCACCGCCTCGTCGAGGACCGCGCGCAGGGTCAGCGGCGGATCCGAACGCAGCACGTCCTGCCGGGCCAGCCGCACCTCGACCAGGGCATCGAGCCGGGTCTCCTCCAGGCCGTCCACGGCGGCCCGGGTCATCGCGCGGGCGTACTCCGGAGTCTGCAGCAGCCCCGGGACGGCCGAGGTCTCCAGGGTGCGCATCGTGCTGGCCTGTGACTCCAGGCTGATGAAGTCCCGGTAGGTGGGCGGCAGTACGCCACGGTAGGCGTGCCACCAGTGGTGCCGGCCACCGTCCTCGGCGCCCGCCAGCACGAGCAGCAAGTCGCGCGACTCGCCGCCGGGGACCTCGTACGCATCCAGAAGTAACCGGACGTCGGCCGGTTTCACCCCGCTCGTACCGGTCTCGATCCGGCTCACCTTCGACTGGTGCCAGCCCACCAAGCGGGCCGCCTCACCGCTCGTGAGGCCTGCCCTGGCGCGCAGTGCGCGCAGTTCGGATCCCAGTTTCCGGCGGCGTACCGCGGGACCGTACTGCATGGGCTGCTCCCTACTCCTGATGGGCCGCCCAAATACGTGCTGGGGTCGCAGAGTTCACCGCTTCGAGCGACAGATATATGCATATCTTGGTGGATCGCACCCCGTTACCGGCACGGGAATGGCAGTCTGGCGCGAAGCACCAGTCCGGGACCGTACTCGAACCAGCCGCTCCGTGTCGGGCCCCGGTCCTGTGGGAAAGGGACGACGTCGCCATGGCAGACCACCTGGAAGCATCCGTCACTCTGCCGAGCGATCCCGCCTCGGTCTCCGCCGCCCGCGCATATGTCGCCGACGTACTGGCGGAATGGGGGCTGCCGAGTGACGCCGAAGCGGCCGACACCATCCGCCTGATCGTCTCGGAACTCGCCACCAACGCCGTACAGCACACCTTCGGGTTGTCACCCACCTTCACGGTGGACATCGCGCTCGACCGTGACGAACACCTGCGCATCGGGGTGACCGACAGCCACCCGCGCTTCCCCAAACGCCTGCCCGCCGCCGTCCAGCAGGACAACGGCCGCGGGATGGTCATCATCCGCTGGCTGACCGCGGAGTCGGGCGGCAAACTGCGCGTCCGTCCCACCCGCGAGGGCGGCAAGACGGTGTCGATCGAACTCCCGTGGACGGCCCCGGCCAGGCCTCCGGTACCGGCGGCCGGCCAGCAGGAGCCGTAACGGTTCGGCTCAGGTCGGCCCCTGCACTCCGCTGCCGTGGGCTCGCCCGAACGCGCCCCGCAGCAGGGCGCGGAAGGCGTCGGCCGCGGGCGCGGTCTCGTCGGTACGGCGGACGACCGAGATCGTCCGGCGGAGGTCGCCCGGCTCCAGCAGCCGGGTCCCGACCGGCGTGACCGCCGTCCGCGCGACCATCTCCGGTACGACCGCCACCCCGAGGCCCGCGCTGACCAGCGCGCACACCAGGGCGTACCCCGGCGTCGCCACCAGCACCGACGGAGTGGCGCCCGCCCGGGCGAGGGCCGTTTCCACGCTCTGTCGGGGCGGATGGTCCGGCGCCATGCTGATCAGCGGCTGGCCCGCCAGCTCGGTCAGGGGCAGCCTGGACGAGTCCCCGGCCAGCACATGGCCCGGCGCGGTCACCAGGACCAGCTCCTCGACGAGGACCGGCTCGGCGGCGACCGACGCGGGCAGCGGTGCGGGTCCGCCCGGTTCGTAGGCGTGCGTGAGCGCGAGATCGACCTCTCCGGCGGCTACGGCGGCCACCCCGGCCGGCGGTTCGTAGTCCGCGACCGACAGCTCCACGTCCGGATGGGCCCGGCGGAACGCGCTCAGCACCGGCGGCAGCAGCTGGATACCGGCCGTCTGGAAGGTGCCGAGCCTGAGCGCGCCGCCCGACAGGCCGGTGAGCCGGGCCAGTTCGTGCCGGGCCCGCTCCAGCTCGTCCAGCACCCGGCGGGCCCGCGCCACCAGCAGCTCGCCCGCCGGTGTGAGCCGGGCGCCCCGGTGATGCCGTACGAGCAGTGCGGGGCGGCGGCTCTGGCAGCCGCCCCGCGCTCCGGGCGGGTCAGCTGACCCGGCCGTACCAGACGCTCTTCGTCCAGATCTTCTGGAGCCTGACGACGTCACCGGTCTTCGGGGAGTGCCAGATCTTTCCCTTCCCGGCGTAGATGCCCACGTGGTAGACGTTCGAGCCCGAGTGGAAGAAGACCAGGTCTCCGCCCCTGCGGCTCTTGGCGGAGATGTGCTTGGTCTTGTTGTACTGGGCCGCCGCCGTACGAGGCAGCTTCTTGCCCGCCTTCTTGTACGAGTAGAGCGTGAGCCCGGAGCAGTCGAACCTGCTCGGTCCCGCGGCGCCGTACTTGTACGGGGAGCCCTTCTTGGAAGCCGCGATCTGAAGTGCCTTCGTCGACGGTGCGATCGCCGCGGCGTCGGTTGCGGCACCGGGGATCACCAAGCTGCCGCCCACGGCGGCGAGGGTGAGAGCCGAGGCCGTACCGGCACGGGTCATCAGCGACGGGACACGATTGAGCGCAGACATGCGCAACCCTTCGTCAGCCGCCTGTGAAGGATGACCTGTCGGATTCGGGCTGGCGAAGTTGCCCGGCCGCTGCTGCGGCTTCACCCCAAGGGCTGCTCGGCCCGGTCATGGCGTGACCGTTCCGGCGACCCGTCGTGCTTGGGTCCTCCACTCCTGCCGATGCACATCTGTCGACCGGTCATCCGGGCGGCGGCAGGACTCGGCGTCCGCCCGGATCGCCCCACCGTTGTGGCGGGGGCTTGTCGTCAGGAAGGGATCTTGGCTCATGGAAGTATGAAAATCCCAATGGAATCGGGGCTTTGTGGTGTTACTCACCGCTGCCCCATTCGGGTGGACACCCGTACCCCCGGGCGACTTTCGAGGGGGTCGCGCACCCCCGGACCAGCCCTGAAACGTCTTCGTTCCGGCTGGGAACTACGCGCGTCGCGCAAGGCGAACGGGCCCGTCGAGGGACCTACGGCTACTCCGAACGGGGGATGGTATCCAGTCACGTCCCGTCCCGTTCCGGACAGTCCGTCACCGCGACACGTGGGCCCGTCCGATACGAGTCCGCCGACCGGGTGAGTCAACTGGCGGGCTCACGCGGAACGGTGACACGCGCCGTGCGGCGCTCCCCGTCGAGGACGCGCAGCGCACGCGCCAGCGTATCGGCGTGCACCTCGGCCTCGCCCCGCTGATGCATCAGCTCCAGCGCGTCCCGCAACGCCACCGCCTTGGTGACCAGAGCCTGCGCGGCCCGCAGTCCGCGGTACGTGTCCCCGTGATACGCCGGGTTGATACGGCCGAGCAGATCGGCCACTTCGAGATATCGGTCGATCAACTCGCCCTCGGCGCGCGTCAGGGCGGGCAGCGGAGGCAGTTCGGGCGGAAGCATCGGCGGCTCACCTCGTGCCGGGGGCGGGGTGCGAGGACCTGCGGCTGGGCACGACCCGGTCCACCAGCCCGTATTCCAGGGCGGCTTGGGCGTCCAGGATCTTGTCCCGCTCGATGTCCGCGGCGACCTGCTCCGGGCTCTGTCCGGTGTGCCGCACGAGCAGTTCTTCCAGCAGGGTACGGACCCGGCCCAACTCCTGGGCCTGAATGGCGAGATCGCTGGCCTGGCCGTGGATCGGCTCGGGCAGCGAGGGCTGGTGGATCAGTACGCGGGCCCCCGGCAGCGCGCTGCGCTTGCCCGGCGTACCCGCGGCCAGCAGTACGGCCGCCGCCGACGCCGCCTGCCCCAGGCAGATCGTCTCCACCTCGCAGGTGACGAACTGCATCGTGTCGTAGATCGCCGTCATCGCGCTGAACGAGCCGCCGGGGGAGTTGATGTACAGCGAGATGTCCCGGTCGGGCGCCAGGTATTCGAGATGCATGAACTGCGCCATCACGTCGTTCGCCGAGATGTCGTCGACCGGCGTCCCGAGAAAGACGATCCGCTCCTCCAGCAACTTCGAGTACGGGTCGAGCGTGCGGTGCCCGGCGCTGGTCCGTTCGGTGAACTCGGGCAGGACATAGCGGGCTGACGGTTCGTCGATGGCCTTCATGGCGCGCGCCTCCTCGGTGGCTTCCGTAAAAAATGTACAGGACGTACAGAGTCCGCCGCGAGGGCCTCCGCGAGGTGCTCGCTGACAGCGAAAATGCCGTGGAGCAGCTCGCCGCACGAGGCACGCGCTGTCGGTTGCCCGCGGAGTCAGGTGGGTGGGTCTCGGCCGGGCCGCCGTGGAAGGGGTGCCGTCAGTCGTGTCCCGCTTCGTGGTGTGAGCGACCTTGCTCGATGCGTTCCGGTATGCCGCGCGTCGGCCACCCCATGGGGCACGGTTGGGCGGCGGCCCGCTGGGCCGTCGACCAGGCGACCGCGCTCGGCGCGTCCGTCATCTACCTCGAAGACCTCACCACCCTGGAAACCCGCGGCCACCGGCGGGGCAACGCCCGCCTGTCGGGGCAGGTGCGCGGCACCGTGGCCGAGGCGATCCGCCACCTGGCCGCGAAGGCCGGGCTCGCGGTGGTCACCGTCCCGGCCCGGGGCACCTCCAGACTCTGCCCCGGCTGCCTGAACGCCCTCACCCACCACCCCGCCCCCGACCGGCTATCCGAACGCGGCTGGAAATGGGCGCACTGCGCCGGGTGCGGGCTGTCCATGGACCGCGACCACGCCGCCGCCCGCCGCATCGTCTCCCGCGGCCTGCTCGCCCAGACCCACACCACCACCGAACGCACCACCGGGACCCGGACCATCCACACCACGGTGGAGGGCACCGTGACGCTGGTCCGGCGCCCGAAGAAGACCACCCGCCGCCTGCGCCGCCAACGCCACGCGGAGGCGGCCCCGCCCCGGCCGGCCGGTCCGAAGACCACCCCGGGCAAGGGGCACCCCACCCCCACCAGACTCACCGCCCCCCGGCACCGGACCGCCCGGCGCGCTGCCAAAGACCCAGCCCCGGGCCCGGCCCGGGACTCACAGACTCCCCGCCGTATGCCCGATGTGCGTACGGTCCCCGCCACCACCCCCACCGGGGTGGTCCAGCGTCCGGCGGGGCATGACACCACGACACCAGCAGCGTGCAGGCCGGTGCCAGGTCATGCAGTACCCGCACCCCGCCAGCTCGAAGACCTTCCTCGGCCCGGCCGGGTGCGGCTCTCACGCAGAACCTGTCGACGGCGCACCCGCGCGCCCAGCGGACCGGCTTCCACCACCTGCACGCCACCGAAGTCCACCCCCTCACCCCGAGGTTCGGACCACCCGACGGCAACCGCACACGGCCACGCCGCGCCCGAAAAGCCTGGAAACCACAGGCACACACAGAGTTCTAGAGACGCTCTAGGCTGGAACACATGGCCTACGAGATTCCGGTGACGCAAGCCAGGGCTGAACTCGCCGACCTGATCAACAAGGTGGTGTACGGCGGTGAGCGCGTCGTCGTGACGCGGCACGGCAAGCCCCTGGTCGCCCTGGTCTCCGCAGCCGACCTGGAACGCCTCGACGAGCTGGACGCGGCGGAGGAGCAGGTCGTCAGCGCGGTCTCCAGCGTCAGGGAGGTCCCTGCGGTGCCCGTCGAACGGCAGCGGTTCGGCATCGCGGCGGAGCACCGGGGGCCCGGGGCCCGCTGAGCGGACGCGCGGGGGGTGATGGGCACGGCGGGAGAAGGACAGGATGCCCCGCCCGCCGCAGCGGGGGCACCCGGTCGGGTTCCGCGCGGGCGGTCAGTTCACAAAAGCGGGTTCCCGCTCGGCGGTCGTCACCGGCGCGCAGTCCCTGTCCTCCGTACGGCGCTTGAGCGCACTGCCCAGCAGAACCGCGCCCAGACCCAGGGCCGCCCACCAGGCCAGCGTCAGGGCGGGGCCGAAGGCCGCCGCGCCGTCGAAGAACGACACCGAGCGGAGCAGGGAGGCGCCGGCGCCCGGCGGCAGCCACTGACCGATCGTGCCCGCCGGCTCGGGCAGCAACTGCGGGGCACTGGACGCGCCGGAGAACGGGTTGCCGATCAGCACGACGGTCAGGCCGCCGAGGCCGATTCCCGCGGTTCCCAGCAGCGCGGCGAGTCCGGCGACTGCACCGCTCACGGCCAGCGCCGTCAGTCCCAGCGCGGCTGCCTCGGTCCACCAGTCGCCGGTGAGCACGCCGAGCCAGCTGTGCGCGATCGCGGCGGCGACGACACCGACCAGCGCGGCGGCGGCCAGCAGCGCACCGGCCGCACGAACCCCACGCAGACCGAGCAGGGTGACCACCGCGCCGGCGGCCACACCGGCGAGAGCCAGCGGCAGCACGCTCGCGCCGAAAGCGCCGCCGCGCGGATCGCTCGCGGCGGCGGGGACGACATCGACGGTCGTGACCTGGGTGCCGGACCGCGCCGCCTGTGTGGTCACCGCCTGCTGGAGCAGCTGGGAGACCAAGGGGCTCGCGGCCGACGCGGTGAGCAGCTTCGGACCCTGGGCGGTGACGACCACGGCACCGTATACGGTCCGGTTCTCGATGGCGTCCCGGGCGGCGGCCTCGTCGGCGTAGTGGTGGATCTCGAAGGCGCCCTCGTGTGCCGACAGTTGCTGCTCCACCTGGGTGACCGCGGCGGCCGGGCCCGCCACCCCCAGGGGCAGGTCGCGGGGGGCGGTGCGGGCGGCGGGCCAGGCGAAGGCCCAGAGCGCCAGTGCGACCAGGACGGGGATCAGGACGACGACGGCGATCATGTGGCGGCGGTGCCTCTGGGCGGTCGCAGTGCTCGTGACGGCCGCAGCCGCCGCGGTGGGCGTGGTGGGCATGGTTTCCCCCTCGAATCGACGGGACCGACGATCCAAAAAGAAGGATCGTTCGTTTTAGGTACGTCATCACCGTCCCGCCGCCCGCTTGTCTTGTCAAGAAGGAATGTTCGTTTTACTTTGGTGGCATGGCTCGCGTATCCCAGGAACACCTCGACGCCCGGCGCCGTCAGATCCTCGACGGGGCGGCACTCTGCTTCGCCCGCAACGGCTTCCACGCCACGTCGATGCAGGACGTGCTCAAGGAGGTCGACCTTTCCGCCGGGGCCGTCTACCGCTACTTCAGCGGCAAGGAGGAGCTGATCGCCGCCATCGTGACCGAGGTGCTCCAGGAGGTCCGTGACGCCTTCGAGACCGCGGGAGAGCAGAGTCCGCCTCCGCCCCCGGACGAGATCGTGGGCGAGGTGATGAGCAGGATGCTGGGCCTGCGCCCGGGGCTGGTGCATGAGGGAGCGGCCGTCTTTCCCCGGCTGATCATCCAGGTGTGGGCCGAGACGCTGCGTGACGGCGCGCTGTCGAAGGTGCTCAACGAGGGCTACGCCCAGGTCCGCGTGCCCTGGGTGCGGGTGGTCGAGCGGTACCAGGAGACGGGGATGATGCGTGCCGACGTACCGGCCGAGAGCGTCGCACGGACCATGATCGCGGCAGCTCAGGGATTCCTCGCACAGATGGCCCTCTTCGGCGGTGCGCCGGTGGAGGTGCTTCAGGACGGGCTGCGCGGACTGATGAGCATGGGCGCCCCCGCTCCCGGGGGCCGAACGGGTCGAAGGCCGGTTGACAGCGGGTCGCTCGATCCCCGGGCGGTTAACGTCCCTGAAACTCCGGCC
This sequence comes from Streptomyces sp. ADMS, assembly GCF_033441795.1. Classification (NCBI taxonomy): domain Bacteria; kingdom Bacillati; phylum Actinomycetota; class Actinomycetes; order Kitasatosporales; family Streptomycetaceae; genus Streptomyces; species Streptomyces sp. ADMS. The sequence continues at coordinate 61,867 of NZ_JAVFVX010000026.1, forward strand.
AACTAGCGTGCCCATCTCGCCACCAGCGGTTTTGGTGGCATCGGGCAACCGGACCCCGCACGGTCCGGAGCGAGGATGTGAGGTGGGACGCCGTGCAACTGACCCCGCACGAGCAGGAGAGGCTGCTGATCCATGTGGCGGCGGACGTGGCCGAGAAGCGCCGGGCCCGTGGGCTCAGGCTGAACCATCCCGAGGCGGTCGCGCTGATCACCTCGCACATTCTCGAAGGCGCCCGGGACGGTCGTACGGTCGCCGAGCTGATGTCCTCCGGACGCAAGCTGCTGACCAGGGAGGACGTCATGGAGGGCATCCCCGAGATGATCCACGACGTCCAGGTCGAGGCGACCTTCCCGGACGGCACCAAGCTCGTCACCGTCCATGACCCGATCGTCTGAGGGGCGGGACTGCCGTGATTCCCGGAGAGATCCTGTTCGCCGACGGACCCGTTGAGTACAACGAGGGCCGCGAGGTCACGACGATGACCGTGCTGAACGCCGCCGACCGGCCCGTCCAGGTCGGCTCCCACTATCACTTCGCCGAGGCCAACCCCGGACTGGAGTTCGACCGTGTGGCAGCGCGCGGCAGGCGACTCAACATCGCCGCCGGCACCGCCGTCCGCTTCGAACCCGGGATCCCCGTCGACGTGGAACTCGTTCCGCTCGCCGGCGCGCGCATCGTGCCCGGACTGCGCGGGGAGACCGGAGGTGCCCTCGATGCCTGAGATCTCGCGTGCCGCGTACGCCGACCTGTTCGGCCCCACCACCGGCGACCGTATCCGGCTCGCCGACACCGACCTGCTGGTCGAGATCGAGGAGGACCGCAGCGGCGGTCCCGGACTCGCCGGTGACGAGGCGGTGTTCGGCGGTGGCAAGGTCATCCGCGAATCCATGGGCCAGGCGCGTGCTACGCGCGCAGACGGCACCCCGGACACGGTCATCACGGGCGCGGTGATCGTCGACCACTGGGGCATCGTCAAGGCCGACATCGGCATCCGTGACGGCCGGATCACCGGCATCGGCAAGGCCGGCAACCCCGACACGATGGACGGGATCCATCCCGACCTGGTCATCGGTCCGGAGACCGAGATCATCGCGGGCAACGGCCGGATCGTGACGGCGGGTGCCATCGACGCGCACGTCCACCTGATCTGCCCGCAGATCGCCGACGAGGCGCTCGCGTCGGGCATCACGACCATCGTCGGCGGCGGTACGGGACCGGCCGAGGGCTCGAAGGCGACGACGGTGACCCCCGGTCCCTGGCACCTCGCCCGGATGCTGGAGGCGATGGAGCAGTACCCGCTCAACTTCGGTCTGCTCGGCAAGGGCAACACCGTCTCGCACGACGCGATGCTCTCCCAGATCCGCGGCGGCGCCCTCGGTCTGAAGATCCACGAGGACTGGGGCTCGACCCCGGCCGCCATCGACGCGGCCCTGACCGTCGCCGACCGCACGGGCGTCCAGGTCGCCATCCACACGGACACCCTCAACGAGGCCGGTTTCGTGGCCGACACGCTCGCCGCGATCGCGGGTCGTGGCATCCACGCGTACCACACCGAGGGTGCGGGCGGCGGCCACGCGCCGGACATCATGTCCGTGGTCTCCGAGCCGCACGTCCTGCCGAGCTCGACCAATCCGACGCGGCCGTACACCGTCAACACCGCCGAGGAACACCTCGACATGCTGATGGTCTGCCACCACCTGAACCCGGCGGTGCCGGAGGACCTGGCGTTCGCCGAGTCACGCATCCGGCCGTCGACGATCGGGGCGGAGGACATCCTGCACGATCTTGGTGCTATTTCCATTATTTCGTCCGACTCTCAGGCCATGGGCCGGGTCGGCGAGGTCATCATGCGGACCTGGCAGACGGCTCATGTGATGAAGCGGCGGCGGGGGGCTCTTCCGGGCGACGGCAGGGCCGACAACCGTCGGGTACGTCGTTATGTCGCCAAGTACACGATCAACCCGGCCCTCGCGCAGGGCCTCGCGGGGGAGGTGGGCTCCGTGGAGACGGGCAAGCTCGCCGACCTGGTCCTCTGGGAGCCCGCGTTCTTCGGGGTCAAGCCGCATCTCGTCATCAAGGGCGGGCAGATCGCGTACGCGCAGATGGGCGACGCGAACGCCTCGATCCCGACTCCGCAGCCGATCCTGCCCCGGCCGATGTTCGGGGCGATCGGGCGGGCGCCTGCCGCCAACTCGTTCAACTTCGTCGCGCAGTTGGCGATCGAGGACGGACTGCCGGAGCGGCTCCAGCTGGGTAAGCGGTTCGTGCCGATCGAGTCGACGCGCGCCGTGACCAAGGCCGACATGCGGGAGAACGACGCGCGTCCGGACGTACGGATCAACCCCGACAGCTTCGCCGTGCACATCGACGGGGAGCTGGTCGAGGCCACTCCGGCCGCCGAACTGCCCATGGCCCAGCGCTACTTCCTCTTCTGATGAGCACTCTTTCCTTGGGCAGGGCCTGATGAGCAGGGCAGCGTTGCTCGTCCTGGCCGACGGCCGTTTCCCCGCCGGAGGGCACGCGCACTCCGGCGGGGCTGAGGCTGCCGTCAAGGCGGGGCGGATCACCGGGGCCGCGAGTCTGGAGGAGTTCTGCCGGGGCCGGCTGCACACGGCGGGGCTGGTGTCGGCCGCGCTGGCCGCGGCCGCGGTGCTGGGAGTCGATCCGGTGGCACTCGACGGTGCGGCGGACGCTCGGACGCCGTCGCCGGCGTTGCGTGTTGCCGCGCGCAAGCTGGGGCGCCAGTTGATGCGGGCGGCGCGGGCGACCTGGCCGTCGGCCGAACTCGACGCACTGGCAAGGGAGTTCCCAAAGGGAGCGCATCAGCCGGTCGTGCTGGGGCTCGCGGCGCGGGCGGCGGGGCTGGGGCCGGAGGATGCGGCGTACTGCTCCGTGTACGAGAGCGTCAGTGGGCCTGCTTCGGCGACGGTTCGGTTGCTGAGTCTTGATCCGTTCGATGCGACCGGGGTACTGGCTCGGCTGGCGCCGGAGCTGGATCGTGTCGCGGACCGGGCGGTGGAGGCGGCTCGGGGGGTGGGGGCTGGGGGCGGCGTTGACGCGTTGCCCGCGGCTTCCGCACCGATGCTGGAGGTGAGCGCGGAGGGTCATGCGGCTTGGGCGGTGCGGTTGTTCGCGTCGTAGGGGTTCGCCCCCGCCTCCCCTGTCCGTTCCCATCCACTGGGGGCTTGCCGCCCCCCAGACCCCCGCTCCGGCCCTGAAAGAGCCTCGGTCTCAACCGTCGGACGGGCTGGGAATGCCGCCCGGCACCGAGAAGTTCGAGGGTGCCTGGCGAAACGGACCGGCAACGGGCGGATGGGAAAGCGATCCCGGACCGTCGACGCACACGCACACGCACAACAACAGCAGCCAGAACAGGAGCCGTATCCCATGCACCTCGACCACTCCCACCCCCAAGTCGGCGCAGCCGTGGGCGCGGACGCGCACCGCCCCGACGGCACCCGCCGCGCTCTCCGTATCGGCCTCGGCGGCCCCGTGGGGTCCGGCAAGACCGCCACCGTCGCCGCCCTCTGCCGCGCCCTCCGTGAGGAGTTGTCCCTCGCCGTCGTCACGAACGACATCTACACCCGCGAGGACGCCGAGTTCCTGCTGCGCGAGGCCGTGCTGCCGCCCGAGCGGATCACCGCCGTCGAGACAGGCGCCTGCCCGCACACCGCGATCCGCGACGACATCTCCGCCAACCTCGAAGCCGTCGAGGACCTGGAGGACGAGGTCGGGCCACTCGACATCGTGCTCGTCGAGTCCGGCGGCGACAACCTCACCGCCACCTTCTCCAAGGGGCTCGTCGACGCGCAGATCTTCGTGATCGACGTCGCCGGCGGGGACGACATCCCGCGCAAGGGCGGCCCCGGTGTCACCACATCGGACCTGCTCGTCGTCAACAAGACCGACCTCGCGCCGTACGTCGGCTCCGACCTCGGCCGGATGGCCGCCGACGCGAAGACGGCGCGCGGAGAGATGCCCGTCGTCTTCCAGTCGCTGCGCAGCGAAGCCGGCGTCGCGGAGGTCGCCCTGTGGGTGCGGGCGCGGCTCACGGCGTGGACGGCATGAGCGTCGGCGTACGGGCCACCGCTCGGATCGTCGCCCGGGAGAACGGCCGGGGCGGCACCGCCCTTCCGGTGCTCGACGGCGACGGACCGCTGGCACTGCGCCGCATCCGTGCGCACGGAGACGAGGCCCGCGTCATGCTGGTCGGCGCCATGAGCGGCCCGCTCGGCGGCGACCACTTCGCCGTCGAGGCGGAGGTGGGGGAGGGCGCCCGACTGCATCTGGCGTCCGCCGCGGCCACCATCGCACTGCCGGGTCAGGCGAAGGGCGAGGCCCGCTACGACGTACGGATCGTCGTCGCCGACGGAGGCGAACTCCGTTGGCTGCCCGAGCAGTTGATCTGCGCCCAGGGCAGCGAGCTGTACGTCGCCACCCGAGTCGATCTCGCGCCGGGCGCCCGGCTCGTGTTCCGGGAGGAGCAGGTGCTCGGGCGCTCCGGTGAGGAGCCCGGACGGCTCGGCAGCCGTCTCACGGTGCGGGTCGGAGGCCGGGTCGTCCTCGACCAGGAGCTGGCCTGCGGCCCCGGAGCGCCGGGCGGCTGGGACGGGCCCGCCGTACTGGCGGGACATCGCGCCCTCGGTCAACTCGTCGTCGTACGGCCGGAGTTCGTGCACACCCCGGTCGAGGCCCGGCTGCTGGGGGAGGGGGCCGCGCTCGTCCCGCTCGCGGGCCCCGCCGCGCTGGTGACCGCGGTCGCACCGGACGCGCTGCGGCTGCGCCGGGTGCTGGACGAGGCACTCGGGGCGCTGGAGTCGACGTCCCTCTGCTGAGAACGGCAAAGCCGCACATCGCGTGACCGGGCGCGCCACCCGGTGCGTCAACGAGCGGGTGGACACCTACCTGCGCACCGCCAGGGCGGACGCGGCGGACGTGACCTGCGCCCCGCGCGCCGCACCGAAGCCGTAGCAGCAGGAGCGGCAGCGAGTCGTCGTACGAGGTGAGGGGCGGCCAAAGACTCCTCTTGACGCCCCCTTCCCGTCACGCGGGCCAGGCGTCCTCCGCCGCGTAGTCGAAGAGGTCGCCGTATGCCTCGTACATCCTGGGATACGCCTTCCGCCAGTCCTGCCCGGCCAGCCGGTCCTCGATCCAGGCGACGGTCTCCGGCAGGCTCTCCGCGTACGTGACGACGGGCCGGTAGCCCAGCTCCCGTGCGGCGGCGGACATGTCGCACACCACGGGAACCGGTACCGACCACGGCGTGTCGCCCACGGTGGGTGCCGGGGGCGGTCCGTCCACCAGGACGGTCTCCACCTCGACCCCCATCACGGCGTCGATCGCCCCGGCGATCTCCGCCACCGTCGGCGCCTCGGCATCGACGGCGTTGAGGACCCGGGTCCCCGGCTGTGCGGCGGCCAGCCGGATCAGCTCGGCGATGTTGTGGACGCTCGCCGGATGGAAGCGGCTCGCGCCCCCGTGGGCGAGGACCCGACGGCGCCGCCCGTCCAGGTTGCGCTTGACGAAGTACAGCTCGCGCGGGGTGCGGCAGTACGGCCCGTGGATCGCGCCCGCCCGCAGCAGTGTGGCCGGCAACTGATCTCCGGCGACGAGGAGTTCACGTTCGAGGCCCGCCTTCCTGGTGCTGTACGAGCCCTCGCCCGGCCGGACCGTCCGCCGGCCCTCGGTGATGGGCACGGGGTACTCGGGGAAGCCGTCGGGCTCCGTCTGTGTGTCGAAGTTCCGTCCTTTGTCGTCCTCGTACACGGACAGACTGGAGATCACCACGGCCGACCCGACCCGGCCGGCGAGTCCGGTCAACTGCCGTGCGTGCTCGGGCCCGTAGGCCACCATGTCCACGAGGACGTCACACCCGTCGCCCACGACGGCCGCGAGCGCCGTCTCGTCGGCCCGGTCGGCGGTGCTCACCCGCACCTCGTCCGGCCAGCTCACGTCCCGCGCGCCGCCCCGAGATACGGCGGTCACCTCCCACCCGTCCCGGGCGAGCGCCCCCACCGCCACCCGCCCGATCTGCCCGGCCGCTCCGATCACCACAGCTCGTCTCATGGAGCGACCGTAACCGCTGAAACCGACCCGTCCAGCGGGGATTAGCTACGAGCAGATCGTCAACTGAGCGGCATGCGCGGGAACTTGCGCCCCCGCTGCTCCTTCTCCGCCTTCTTCTCGGCGGCCTTCCGCGCGGCCTCCTCCTTCTTGGCGACGGCCGCGTACTGGTCGACGTACTCCTGCTCGGAGAGGGAGAGGATGGCGTACATGATCTCGTCGGTGATGGCCCGCAGAACCGCCTTCTCGTTCTCCATCCCGGCGTAACGGGAGAAGTCGAGCGGTTTGCCGAAGCGGATCGCCACGGGGTGGATGTTCGGGATGACCTTGCCCGGCGGCTGTGCCTCGAAGGTGCCGATCATCGCGCACGGGATGACGGGCACCTGGGCCTTGAGCGCCATGACGGCGACCCCGACCTTGCCTTTGTACAGCCGTCCGTCGTGTGACCGGGTGCCCTCCGGATAGATGCCGAGTAGCTCGTCCTTGCTCAGGACCCCGAGCCCTTCACGGATCGCCGCCTGCCCGGCCTCCTTGCCGGACCGGTCCACCGGAATCTGCCCGGCGCTGCGAAAGAAGTACGCGGTCAGCCGCCCCTTGATCCCGGGCCCCGTGAAGTACTCGGCCTTCGCGAGGAAGGTGATGCGCCGTTTGAGGATCGCGGGCATCAGGAAGTGGTCCGAGAACGACAGATGATTGCCGGCGACGATGGCGGCGCCCGACGACGGTACGTGTTCGAGCCCTTCGATCCGAGGCCGGAAGACCAGTCTCAGCAGCGGCCCGAGCAGCACGTATTTGAGTACGTAGTAGAACAAGGGCGTCGCTCCTCACTTGGGACGCCAGTCTATGTGTCGAGGCGGCCCCCTGTAACGGGGGTGATCAGCATCCTGTGCAGTCATAGAGGACCTCGTCGAGACGCTTGCAACCCACCTCCCACACGCGGTCGAGCGCCTCGAAGCCGGGGCGGTCCCCGACCGGCGACGCCCCGTGGGCCGTGCTCGGTGAGATCCGTACCGGGCTGTTCATGAACCGCACGCCCCTGCCCGCCCCCGCCGACGCGCGCCTGCTGGATCTCGTGCCGGGCGAGTGGGTCCGGGTGCACGAACGACCGGTGCGCCGGGTGGTGTCCGCCGACCTTCCGTACGGCGTGGACCGTCCGCTGTTCACCGAGTCGGGCGGACGGGGGCGTGGCATCGGAACCCTGCCGGCCCGGGCCTGTGTGGTGGGCGGCCGGGTCGCCCAGGGTTCGACGCGTACCGTGGTCGTCGCCGGCGGGGACCGCCGACTGCCCTGGGCGCACTGTCTGGCGCGGCCCGGCGTGATCGAGGTCGGCGGGCACCGCGCCCCGGAGAGCCTCCAGAGCCGCTTCCTGGCGGGCCGCGACGACGAGAGCCTGGACCCCGGAGCCGTGAGCGCGTCGCTGGCCGGCCGCGTCCAGCGGTCACCGCTGCCGGACCACCGCGCCGCGTTTCCGGCCCGGCGCACGAGGCTGCGCTGGGCCGCGGTCGGCGGCGAGGACTTCCACGGTGCCTTCGCCCTGGCCGACGACGAAGCACGCAGGGTGCGTCCCGGGCTCGAACCGACGGCGGGAGCGACTCCGGAGCGGCCGGTGGCCCTGCGCGAGGACCTGGCCCCGCACGACTGGCTGCTCGCCACGGTCGCCCTCGTCGTCGACGGGCGTGCGCCGGCGACGACACCGCCGGACTGCGCGCGCCGCGTCCGGTGGTCGACCACCTGGTCCATCTGCGGATGCCGGGTGCGGGCGTCGCCCCGGGACCGCTCAGGGTGTGGGAGCACCCGGAGGAACGCCCGGGACTCACCCGGCAGTGGAACGCGTGCGTGCACCGCACGCGCGATCGCATGGCGCTCCGCGCGCTGGAGCTGATGACGGCACGGCGCATGGACAGCCGGCCCGAGTGAGGGAACCGGCCGGGTCCGGCCGTGCCGTCGGGCGTCAGGCGCCCCGCGTCAGCACCCTCTCCAGCACCTCCAGAGCCATCCCCAGTTCCTCCCCGGTGACCGTCAGCGGCGGCGCCAGCCGGATCGTCGACCCGTGCGTGTCCTTGACCAGAATCCCCTCGCGCATCAGCCGTTCACTGATCTCCCGCCCGGTACCGATGGCCGGGTCGATGTCGACCCCCGCCCACAGTCCGCGCGACCGGAACCCGACCACGCCCTTGCCGACAAGGCCGGTCAGACCGTCGCGCAGGACGACGCCCAGTTCGGCGGCCCGGCGCTGGAACTCGCCCGTCTCCAGCAGCTCGACCACGGCCTGGCCGACCGCCGCCGCCAGGGGGTTGCCGCCGAACGTGGAGCCGTGTTCGCCCGGGTGCAGTACCCCGAGGACGTCCCGGCGGGCGACCACGGCCGACACCGGCACGATGCCGCCGCCCAGGGCCTTGCCGAGGAGCAGCATGTCCGGGACGACGCCCTCGTGGTCGACCGCGAGCGTGCTGCCCGTGCGGCCCAGGCCCGACTGGATCTCGTCAGCGACGAAGAGGCAGCCCATGCGGCGGGTCAGTTCGCGTACGCCGGTCAGATAGCCGTCGTCCGGGATCAGCACGCCCGCCTCGCCCTGGATGGGCTCCAGGAGGACCGCCGCCGTCGTCTCGTCGACCGCCTCCTCCAGGGCCGCCAGGTCGTTGTAGGGGACGATCCGGAAGCCCGGCGTGAACGGGCCGAAGCCCGCCCTGGCCGTCTCGTCGGTGGAGAAGCTGACGATCGTCGTCGTACGGCCGTGGAAGTTGTCCGCCGCCACCACGATCGTCGCCCGGTCGGCCGGGACGCCCTTCACGTCGTACGCCCACTTGCGGGCCACCTTGACGGCGCTCTCCACCGCCTCCGCGCCGGTGTTCATCGGCAGGACCATGTCCTGGCCCGTCAACTCGGCCAGGGAGGTGGCGAACTGGGCCAGGCGGTCGTTGTGGAAGGCGCGGGACGTGAGCGTGAGGCGGTCCAGCTGGCGGTGCGCCGCCTCGATCAGTGCCGGGTGGCGGTGGCCGAAGTTGAGGGCCGAGTAGCCGGCCAGCATGTCCAGATAGCGGCGGCCCTCGACGTCCTCGACCCAGGCACCCTCCGCGCGGGCCACGACCACGGGCAGCGGGTGGTAGTTGTGGGCGAGGACCGGTTCCTCGGCGCGGATCAGGTCCGCGGAGGTACGCGTGCCCGTGCTTGTGCTCGCTGGTGCGGTCATGAGCGGATCTCCTGAGTGCAGCACTTGATGCCGCCGCCGGCCTTGCGGAACTCCGACAGGTCGACGGGGACGGGAAGGTAGCCGTGGCGCGTCAGTTCGGCGGCGAGAGCCGTGGCGCCCGGGTCGATGAAGACGTGGTGGCCGTCCGAGACCGAGTTCAGACCGAACGTCAGCGCGTCCTCGCGGGTCGCCACGACCGCGTCCGGATACAGCCGCGCCAGCACCTCGCGGCTGCCCGGCGAGAACGCGTCCGGGTAGTAGGCGATGTTGCTCTCGTCGAGGACGAACAGCGCCGTGTCCAGGTGGTAGAAGTACGGGTCCGTCAGCTTGAGGCCGATCACCGGGACGCCGAAGTACTCCTGCACCTCGTGATGGGCCTCCCGGGTCGTACGGAAGCCCGTGCCCGCCAGGATCCAGCGGCCGGCCGGGACCAGGTCGCCCTCGCCCTCGCACACCGACTCGGGGCGGTGGACGTCGTAGCCCGCCGACTTGAACCACGTCTCGTACGCGGTCGACTCGGGACGGCGCTCGGGGGCGTGGAAGGAGGAGCCGAAGACACGGCCGTCGACGACGACCGCCGAGTTCGCGGCGAACACCATGTCGGGCAGGCCGGCGACCGGCTCCACGGTGTCCACGGTGTGGCCGTGGGCGCGATAGGCGCTGATCAGTGAGCGCCACTGCTCCTGGGCCAGATCCACGTCGACCCTGGTGTCGGGGTTCATCCAGGGGTTGATCGCGTACTGCACGGCGAAATGTCTGGGTTCACAGACAAGAAAGCGCCGGGGGCGCGGCACACGGCTGTCGGGCACAGAGGGGTTCCTCCGCTTCCTGCGGTGTTGAGTTGGATGTACACCACGGTAGAAACAGAGCCTGACGCCCGACAAGTGACAACGATTGCGTGTCCGCGCAGGAATCCTGCGTCTTTCAGGTTCTCAACGCAGGTCTGATGCGTCGCCCGAAGGGTTGTTCGGAGCGGGGTGGGTGGCGCCCGCCTCCGGGCTTTCCGGGAGGAGGTGGGACAGGACCATGTAGCTGATCGTCTTCCGGATGAACGGCTCGGTACGGATGCGCTCCAGCACGTTCTCGAAGTGCTCCACATCCGTCGCCCGCACATGCAGCAGCGCGTCCGCGCCGCCCGTCACCGTCATCGCCGCCGTGATCTCCGGATGGTTGCGTACCACCTCCGCGAGCCGCCGCGGTGGCGCCGCCCCCTCGCAGTACACCTCGACGTACGCCTCCGTGCTCCAGCCGAGCGCCGACGGCTCCACCGTCGCCGTGAACCCGGTGATCACGCCCGTCTCGCGGAGCCGGTCCACCCGCCGCTTCACCGCGGTGGCGGACAGTCCGACCGCCGCGCCGATCTCGGCGAAGCTCGTACGGGCGTTCGCCATCAGGGTGGTGATGATCTTCCGGTCGATCTCGTCGAAAGGCGCCGGCCTGCTGTTCACCCGGGCACTGTATCCAGCGACGGCGGGTACCGCGCCCCGGCGGCGGCTTGCATGTCCGGCGCATGTGCACACGTACGAATTCCACCTACACTCCACGTTCATGCTGCGCGCCCTCGCCGTCGACGACGAACGCCCCTCCCTGGAGGAGCTGCTGTATCTGCTGAACGCGGATCCACGGATCGGCAGCGCCGAAGGCGCCGGTGACGCGACCGAGGCGCTGCGCCGCATCAACCGGGCCCTGGAGTCGGGGCCCGGCGGGCCCGAGGCCATCGACGTGGTGTTCCTCGACATCCACATGCCCGGCCTCGACGGCCTCGACCTGGCCCGCCTTCTCACCGGGTTCGCCAAGCCGCCGCTCGTCGTGTTCGTCACCGCCCACGAGGACTTCGCCGTCCAGGCCTTCGACCTCAAGGCCGTGGACTACGTACTGAAACCCGTACGCAGGGAACGCCTCGCCGAGGCCATCCGCAGAGCCGCCGAACTGCGGATCACCGCCCCGCCCCTCCCCGCACCCATACCCGTGCACGAACCCGACCCCGACCACATACCCGTCGAACTCGGCGGCGTGACCCGTTTCGTCGCCGTCGACGACATCACCCACGCCGAGGCCCAGGGCGACTACGCCCGTCTGCACACCGACCGGGGCAGCCATCTCGTACGCATCCCGCTCTCCACCCTGGAGGACCGCTGGCGCGCCCGCGGATTCGTCCGCATCCACCGACGCCATCTCGTCGCCCTGCGTCACATCGGGGAACTCCGCCTCGACGCGGGCACCGTGAGCGTCCTGGTCGGCGCCGAGGAGCTCCAGGTCAGCCGGCGGCACGCCCGTGAGCTGCGGGACCTGCTGATGCGCCGGCCCACGAGCTGAGGGGGCCCATCCAGCCATGCCCCAGGATCCTTCCGAACGCCGTGTGGTCGTCACCGGGCCGCCCCGCCGCGCCCGCCATACCTCCGGCTACTACCGGCCGCGCACCGAGATCGACGAACAGACCACCCTCGGCCACACCTACGTCCGCTCCCTTATGCGCTCCCAACTCCGCGCCGCCTTCGCCGTGTTCGCGGTCCTCGCACTGCTCATCGCCCCGCTGCCGCTGCTCTTCGCGGCGATGCCCGAAGCCCACCACCTGGAGTGGCTGATCCTCGGGTTCGGCCTCTACACGCCGCTGGTGCTGCTCGCCCGCTGGTACGTGCGGCGCGCCGAACGCAACGAGCGGGACTTCGTCCGGCTGGTCGAGGACCGGGACCGCTGACGTCATGAACGGGAACCGGTCCCAGTGAACGAGAACTACGCCGTCCCGGCGGTCGCCCTCGTCGTCGTGGCGACGGTCTTCGTCGGCGCGTTCGGCCTGCGCATCTCCCGCACCACCTCCGACTTCTACGTCGCCTCCCGCACCGTCGGCCCCCGCCTCAACGCCACCGCCATCAGCGGCGAGTACCTCTCCGCCGCCTCCTTCCTCGGCATCGCGGGCCTCGTCCTCGTCCAGGGCCCCGACATGCTCTGGTACCCCGTCGGCTACACCGCCGGCTACCTCCTGCTGCTCCTCTTCGTCGCCGCCCCGCTGCGCCGCTCCGGCGCCTACACGCTCCCCGACTTCGCCGAGGCCCGCCTCGCCTCCCAGGCCGTACGACGGCTCGCCGGGGCCTTCGTCGTCGGCGTCGGCTGGCTTTATCTGCTGCCCCAACTCCAGGGCGCCGGACTGACGCTGGCCGTGCTGACCGACGCGCCCGACTGGGTCGGCGGGGTCATCGTCGCCGTCGTCGTGGTCGCCACCGTCGCCGCCGGCGGCATGCGCAGCATCACCTTCGTCCAGGCCTTCCAGTACTGGCTGAAACTCACCGCGCTGCTCGTCCCCGCCCTCTTCCTCGTCCTAGCCTGGCAGGGCGACGGCGCCCCGCGTCACGCCTTCGACGAACCCGCCACCTTCCGCGAACAGCGCGTCGTCCGCGTCGAGGAAGGCCTCCACCTGAAGCTGCAGGCCCCCCTCACCGTCACCGTGACCGGCACGGTCGACGGCCGCCCGCACCAGGAGCAGGTCCTCCGCCTCCCCGCCGGCACCCACCACATCGACGCCGGCACCAGCCTCACCTTCGCCAAGGGCGCCGCCGTCCCCGAGGCAGACCGGGGCACCAACGGCGGCATGTCGACCTCCCTCGCCGAGGGCCGCGACGAACGCCCGCTGTACGCCACGTACGGCCTGATCCTCGCCACCTTCCTCGGCACCATGGGCCTGCCGCACGTCGTGGTCCGCTTCTACACCAGCCCCCACGGCGTCGCCGCCCGCCGCACCACCGTCGCCGTCCTCGGCCTCATCGGCGCCTTCTACCTCCTCCCGCCCGTCTACGGCGCCCTGGGCCGCCTCTACGCCCCCGAACTGGCCCTCACCTCCGACGCCGACGCCTCCGTCCTCCTGCTGCCCGACCGCATGATCGGCGGCCTCGGCGGCGACCTGCTGGGCGCACTGGTCGCCGGCGGCGCCTTCGCCGCGTTCCTGTCCACCGCTTCGGGGCTCACCATGGCCGTCGCCGGCGTCCTCACCCAGGACGTCCTGCCCTCACGCGGCGTACGCCACTTCCGGCTCGGTACGGTCATCGCCATGGCCGTACCGCTCGCCGCCAGCGTCATCGTCGGCGGACTCCCGGTCGCCGACGCCGTCGGGCTCGCCTTCGCCGTGTCCGCGTCCTCCTTCTGCCCGCTGCTCGTCCTCGGCATCTGGTGGCGCCGGCTGACCCCGCCGGGCGCCGCCGCCGGGATGCTGGTCGGCGGGGGCTCCGCGCTCCTCGCCGTGGCCGCGACCATGGCGGGCTTCCCGGGCACGGGCGCCCTGCACGCCCTGCTCGCCTGGCCCGCCCTCTGGTCGGTGCCCCTGGGCTTCCTCACCATGGTCCTGGTGTCCCTGGCCACCCCGGGCCGTGTCCCGGCCGGTACGGCGGCCATCCTGGCCCGCTTCCATCTGCCGGAGGAGCTGTCCGGGGCGCCCGGCGGCCATGGCGGCCACGGCCTCGGGGGACCGACGCGCACGGAGGTGTCCCGGACATGAGCGGATTCCTGGCCGGGCTCTGCGTGGCCATCCTCCCGCTGCTCGCCGCAGGCTTCTGGCTCGGCCGGCGCACCGCCCGCCCCGAACGCCTCGGCGGCCTCGGCACCCCCGTCGAGCACGCCACCTTCGAGACCCTGCACACCGCCTCCCTCGCCGCGCCCCCGCTGCGCGCCGGCCTCACCGAGGAGACCGCCCGCCGCTCGGCCCGCCGTCTGCGTACCCTGCTCGGCACGGACGCCCTCTGCCTCACCGACCAGAAGTCGGTGCTCGTCTGGGACGGCGTCGGCGAACACCACCGCGCCGAGATCATGGAACGGCTCGCCGGCCCTCTCGAAACCGGCCGCGGCGAAGCCTTCCGCCTCACCTGCGACGCCCCGGACTGCCCCCTGCGCTGGGCTGTCGTGGCCCCCCTCACCGTCGACGACCGCGTCCACGGCGCCCTCGTCGCCTGCGCGCCCCGTGAGTCCGCCGTCCTCGTCCGCGCGGCCGGAGAGGTCGCGAGGTGGGTCTCGGTCCAGCTGGAGTTGGCGGACCTCGACCAGTCCCGCACCCGCCTCATCGAGGCCGAGATCAAGGCACTTCGCGCCCAGATATCCCCGCACTTCATCTTCAACTCGCTCGCGGTGATCGCCTCCTTCGTACGCACGGACCCCGAGCGCGCCCGCGAACTGCTCCTGGAGTTCGCCGACTTCACCCGCTACTCGTTCCGCAGGCACGGCGACTTCACCACCCTCGCCGACGAACTCCACGCCATCGACCACTACTTGGCCCTCGTCCGGGCACGCTTCGGCGACCGCCTCTCCGTCACCCTCCAGATCGCCCCCGAGGTGCTCCCGGTCGCCCTGCCCTTCCTCTGCCTCCAGCCCCTCGTGGAGAACGCCGTCAAACACGGCCTGGAGGGCAGAGCGGCGTTCGCGGGCAAGAGCCACATCAGCATCACGGCGCAGGACGCGGGAGCCGAGGCTCTGGTCGTCATCGAGGACGACGGCGCCGGAATGGACCCGGTCCTGCTCCGCCGTATCCTCGCGGGCGAGGTCAGCCCGTCAGGAGGCATCGGCCTCTCGAACGTGGACGACCGGCTCCGTCAGGTCTACGGCGACGACCACGGCCTCGTCATCGAGACCGCGCTCGGGGCCGGCATGAAGATCACCGCCCGGTTGCCGAAGTACCAGCCGGGTGTGCACTCGGCGGGCCGGCTCTTCGAGGACTGACCCGGCCCGCCTTGCTCCATACGGGTGTACGGATGTCATGTCGGGCGACTGACCACCATCCCGAGGGTGATCAGGCCCAATACGACCCAGCCGAACCACAGCCAGCCGTTGCTGCCGAGCGCCACCGTGTAGGCCGTCACCACGACGAGCCCGCCTACGGTGAGCACCCCCATGGTCTTCGTGGAACCGTTCGTGGAACCGGGCATCGCAACACCCTCCTCATGGCTCTTCTCCCTCCATGGTGCCCCCGTTCTGCTTCCGGACAGTGCAGACGACGAAATGTGTTTCGGAGTCCCACGCTCCGCGGCTCGTCCAGGACCCGGCCTCGTAGACCGACGGATCGAAGCCGTAGTCGGTCGGCGGCACGTCCCGCGCGCAGGCCGCGTCCGATATGTCCCGCGCCTTCTCGAAGGGAACACCGGCGTCCAGCCGGGCGAACCCGAGCACCTGCTCGTCGTGCGGCTCGGTACAGGGGACCAGCCGCGCCTCCCGCCCGGAGGGCGCCCGGAGGCAGTCCCGTTTCTGCATGGTGGCCGTCTCACGGAACGCCTGCCCGGGCTCGCGGTGCGGCCCGAGCGGCCCGAACACCGGCCCGTGCGCACCGAGCAGCACACAGGCCGTACGCCCCTCGGCGGCCTCGAACCCGCCCTCGGCCGGCACGACGGCATACCCGCGTACGTCCGCAAGCTTCTCCCGGAGATCCCGGGTCCGCTCCTCGCACTCGACGGGCCCCTGCTCCCGCGCCTCGGCGGCGGACCCGGCGTTCACGACAGCCAGCACCTGTCCGTCCGGCGGCGCGTCCCGGCAGGTGGGATCCACGGTCAGCCGCGGCGTCCCCCGGAAACGCGTACCGCCGGGCCAGTCGGCGATCACACAGTCGCCCTTTGCCAGCGGCGCGGCGAGACCGACGGGGTCGCCGTACGGCTTCCGCACGGTCTGCTCGTCACCGCCGCCCGGCGGGGCGCCCAGGGTGAACCAGAGACCGGCACCGGCCAGGGCGACCCCGAGAAGGGCCCCGAGGGCGGCGGGGAGCGCACGGGCACGCCGGGGAGGGGGCGGTGAGGCGAGGCCCGGAGGCCGCGGAAGTTCGCCCGCTCGCGCGAAGGCGGCAGGCGCGTGCCGGGGCCCGTACAGTTCCTCCGGCCCGCCCCACGGCGGCATCGACCCCGGGTCCGTCCTGGTGCGCTCGTACGGATCGGCCCGGGGCGTGACGATGGAGTCCAGAGCCGCCTCCGCACCGGCCGCCGTGATCCGCTGCGCCGGGTCCTTGGCGAGCATCGCCTCCAGCACCGGGCCCAGCGCGCCCGCCCGCTCCGGCCTCCGGGGCTCCTCCATCACCACCGCGGTGATCTCCGCGAGATGCGTGTCCCGTTCGAACGGTCCGACGCCCTCGACCGCGTAGTAAAGAGTGCAGCCCAGCGAGAACAGGTCGGCGGCGGCGGTCGGCTGCCCGCCGGTGGCCCGCTCGGGTGCCAGATAGCCCGCCGTGCCGACGAGGGCCGACGCCAGTGTGTACCGCGTCTCACCCGTGTCCGGCTGCACCGAGATGCCGTAGTCGGTGAGCAGGATCCGGGCGTACGGCGTCCCGGTGCGGTCCGGCGCCAGCAGGATGTTCGCGGGCTTCACGTCCCGGTGCATGATGCCCTGCTCGTGTCCGGCGGTCAGCGCGTCGAGTACGGCGAGGCCGATGCGGGCGCACTCGGCGGGCGCCAGCGGGCCGCGCATACCGACCAGGTCACGCAGGTCGAGGGCGCCCGCCACGTACTCCATGACGATCCACGGCAGGCCCTCGTGCTCCAGCACGTCGTGCACGGTCACCACGTTGGGGTTGCCGCGCAGCACGGCCGCGTGGCGGGCCTCGGCGCGGGCGCGCGCCACCCGGGTGGCGCGTTCGTCGGAGGCCTCCGCCGCATCGCGGAACACGATCTCCTTGAGGGCGACCTCGCAGGTGAGTCTCTGGTCGTGGGCGAGCCAGACGTGGCCCATGCCGCCGCTGCCGAGCTGGTTCAGCAGCAGGTAACGGCCGGCTATGACCCGGCCCACTCCTGATGTCGGTGATCCTGATGGCATCCGGTGACTCCCGGGTCTGCGATCCGCTGGACATGCGGTTCGTCTGCTGCGGGCCGGTGGGGGCTGGTCGCGCCCACGCGGCTGAGCCGCAAGTCGATACAGTCCCGCGCCCCTGTCCGGGCGCGGTGCGCACCCGACTTCCCCTGGGCCGTCGCCGGCGGGCTGCTCACCTCGGACGGCGGCGGGTCGGTGGGTGCGCTGGTCGTTTCCGGCGGTGGTGGTGGAGGCGGGGGTTCGCTGTTCGGCGGGGCGGGGCCGGGCGTGTCGCTCGACGGCGGAGGCGGAGGCGGGGGAGGGGGAGGCGGGGGAGGGGGAGGGGATGGTGGAGGTGGCTCGGAGTAGGGCGCCTCGCTCGTGGCCCCGCTGTCGGGGGTACCGCTGCCGGGCCCGGACGGCGAGGGATCCGACGAGGAGGGTTCGGACGTGGAGGGCGCGGGCTCGCTGCTGGACGAGGACGGAGACGACGGAGACGTCGCCGGATCGGACGAGGGAGACGACGGATCGGTCCCGCCGGGCGCCGAGGTGATGGGCCCCGGCCCTGGCTCCGTCCCGGACCCTGGCTCCGAGCCCGAGCCCGAGCCCGAGCCCGAGCCCGACTCCGGCGGTGTCGTTCCGTCGCCTCCGCCGCTCCCGTCATCCGCCGACCCGGACTCGATGCGGACGTTCAGCATGACGTACGAGCCGAACGGGAGCGTGGTCCCCGGCCCCGGGTCCGACCCGGTGACGGTGGCGTCGGACGGCGGCAGACCGTCGCTGTCGTATGCCGTCGCCAGGCCCAGGTTCGTCAGCCGGCCGCTCGCGGCGCCGAAGGTCGTCCCGGTGAGCGTCGGTACCCGGTGCCGCTCACGGGTGTCGAAGACCTTGTCGGCCTCGCCCCGGGTACCGGTCCGGCGGTAGATGCCCCGCTCCGGTTCCTCCACGTCGACGAGCGCGAACCGGTCGACCTCGCTGGGTGCGGGACGTACGAGCACGACCTCGTCGGCGTCGTAGTCGCTCCACTTCTCGTTGCCGTCCTCGAACTCGACGGAAATGCGGTCCGTGGCACCCTTGAACGGCTTCAGCGGATTTCCGCATGAACACTTCACAGCGGGAACTCCCGCGTCGTCGACGAGAACCGCGATTCCCGCCTGGAGCAGCGCGTCGAAGGGGACCGCTTTTTTCTTCTTGTAGTCGTGGTTCTTCACGAGAGTGTCGTGGCGCAGGAGAACGGGCGTGAGCCGGTCGAGATGGGCAGGAATCCCACTCTGCGGAATATCGACCACACGTGCCCATTCCTGGGCCTTCCTGTTGTTCTTGGGGTCGATGAGGAATTGCTTGAGCCGGTCGACGTCACAGACCGTCGGTTTCCTCGTCCCCCCGTACAGGCCAGGCGTGCTGCCCTGCTGCAGGCTGCTGCCATGGGCGGGCTCTGAACGGACCTGGGCGTCCTGGCCCAGGCCGATGTTCTCGTCGAAGAACGGAGCGAGGGAGGGCACTCCCGAAGCCACCGCCTTCACCACCGTCAGCGGCGCCCCGCTGTCGCAACTGCCGGCAAATAGAACGCACAACAGTGCGACAGTCAGCCGCTGAAGTCCACGTTTCCCGAAAGCACGAAGTGTCATACCGCTCCCCCCGGCGGGTACGTCACGTCCATGCTACTGAATGCGAAAGAGTTTCAGGCAAGGGGAATTGAAGTTGATTCAGCGCCCGCGTGCGTTCAGTGAGGCCAAATAGGCGTTGTACGCCTCGAGTTCCTTGTCGCCGTCGCGGTCGGCGGCCCGGTCCTGGCGCTTGGCCTGCCGCTGCTCGGAGCCGTACCACTGGAAGAGCAGTGCCAGCAGCACGAGCACGGTCGGGATCTCGCTGAACGCCCAGGCGATCCCGCCGGCCGCGTTCTGGTCGGACAGCGCGTCGATACCGAGCGAGGAGGGCGGATTCCTGTACGAGTCCACCATCGGTGTCGACGCCATCATCAGCGCGATCCCGAAGAACGCGTGGAACGGCATGCCCGCGAACAGCTCCAGCATCCGCATCAGGTAACCGGGCCGGTTCGGACCGGGGTCGACGCCCATGATCGGCCAGAAGAAGATCAGTCCGACGGCGAGGAAGTGACACATCATCGTGATGTGCCCTGCCTTCGAACTCATCAGGAAGTCGAAGAGCGGCGTGAAGTACAGGACGTACAGGCTCGCGATGAACAGCGGAATCGTGAACGCCGCATGCGTGATGATCCGCATGTACCGGCTGTGCAGCACCGCGAGCAGCAGCTCACGCGGCCCCTTGCGCCCGCGCGGCGCGACCGGCAGCGCCCGCAACGCGAGCGTGATCGGAGCGCCGAGCAGGATGAGGATCGGCGAGACCATGCTGATCACCATGTGCTGCACCATGTGCACGCTGAACATGACCATGCCGTAGTCGTTGAGCCGGGTGCACATGACGAGCATGACGGTCAGCACACCGAGCACAAAGGAGACGGTCCGCCCGGATGACCACTTGTCCCCACGCCGGGCCAGCCGTACGACCCCCCACCCGTAGAGGCCGAGGCCCACCAGACAGGCGACCAGAAAGAACGGGTCGGCGGACCACCCGAGCCCCCGCCCCAAGGTGAAGGGCAGAAGATCCATGGTCGTACCGTGCCCGCTGTGATCCATCCGCCGGCTCCTGGTTCGTGCTGGTTGCGTGCTGTCTGTCCGAACCAAGAGTAGAACCGCCCCCGGTCACGACTTGGACCGGGGGCGGCGCAAGCGCCCCTTCAGGGGCGCGGGGAACTGCGCGACAACAAGGCCCCACGTACCCGCACCCGACAGACAACCGTCACAGCACGCACTGGGCTTCCGCATACCGAGCCTCAGGAACCGTCTTCAACGTCTCCACCGCCTCGGCCAGGGACACCATCACTATGTCCGTCCCCCGAAGCGCGGTCATCCGCCCGAACTCCCCCCGGTGCACAGCCTCCACCGCATGCCACCCGAACCGGGTGGCGAGTACCCGGTCATAGGCCGTAGGCGTCCCACCCCGCTGTACATGGCCCAGAATCACCGGCCGCGCCTCCTTCCCGAGCCGCTTTTCCAGCTCCAGGGAGAGCTGCCGCGCGATCCCGGCGAAGCGCTCGTGGCCGTACACGTCCTTGTCGCCCTCGTCGAACTTCATCGAGCCCGCGCGCGGCTTCGCACCCTCCGCGGCGACGACGATCGCGAACCGCTTGCCCGCCTCGAAGCGTTCGCCGACGCGTGCGGCCAACTCCTCGATGTCGAAGGGGCGTTCAGGTACGACGATGGCGTGGGCGCCGGCGGCCATACCGGAGTGCAGGGCGATCCAGCCGGTGTGGCGGCCCATGACCTCGACGATCAGGACGCGCTGGTGGGACTCGGCGGTGGTCTTCAGCCGGTCCAGGGCCTCCGTGGCGACCCCGACAGCCGTGTCGAAGCCGAAGGTGACGTCCGTGACCGCGATGTCGTTGTCGATGGTCTTCGGAACGCCGACTATCGGCAGGCCGTTGTCGGACAGCAGCCGGGCCGCCTTGAGCGTGCCCTCGCCGCCGATCGGGATGATCGCGTCGAGCCCGAGCTCCGCGACATGGCCCTTGGCCCGCTCCACACCGTCCCGCAGATGCTCGGGGCGGACCCGGGACGAGCCGAGGATGGTGCCGCCG
>NZ_JAVFVX010000270.1:0-2574 GCF_033441795.1 Streptomyces sp. ADMS
CCAGCCACATCAAGATCATCTCACCCGTGACCCGCAGTTACGGGACAGCCCTTAGGTCTCAACTCTCCAGCTCAGGAACCCTGTTGGTCCCGTATCCTGCCGCACTCGACCTGCCGCACGCACTCGTGGAGTGGGTGACGATGCTGATCGTCACCCGTGAGGGTGACCGGCGCTGCAAACTCCGGCCGTCCGAGCGTGCGGTGATCGCTCTGGCATACCTGCGCCGGCACGACCCCCTGGCTCAGCTCGCCGCAGGTTTCCGTATCTCCGTCGGCACCGCCCACGCGTACGTCACCACCGTCGTCGAGCACCTGGCCGACATGGCGCCGGGCCTGCTGAAGGTCCTGCGCGAGACAGACCCTGACTACGTTCTCGTGGACGGCACGCTCGCCGAGTGCGACCGGGTCGGCGACGGGCGCGCGGACTATTCGACGAAGCACAAGCGGCACGGTGTGAACGTGCAGGTCATCACGGACCCGGCCGGTCGCACCCTGTGGCTCTCACCGGCCCTGCCCGGCCGCACACACGACCTGACCGCCGCCCGCATCCACAAGATCATCAGGATCTGCGAGCGCCAAGGCGTCCCCATTCTCGCCGACATGGCCTACATCGGCGCGGGCGAGTGGGTCACCACCCTCAAACGCCGACCGCCCCAAGGCGAACTCACCACGACCGAGCGGACGGTCAACCGGGCGCTGTCCGCCGCTCGCGTACCCGTCGAACGAGGAATCGCCCGCCTCAAATCCTGGCGAATCTTCCGCAGAGCCCGATGCAGCCCGAACCGCATGACGTCAATCGCCAAGGCCGTCCTCACCCTGGAGCGGCACCGCTGAAAACCCTCAGTACCTGCTGCTCTACATCTGGGTGCGTGCAAGCGGAGCGTGGTGGGCGGCACGACGTATCTGAATCTACGCCTCCACCTTCGTACCCGGACCCTTGCAGATCTACGGATACCGGGAAACGGTCCCTGTCCGTTCCAGTTCGCTCGTACGGGATTGCGGTCACGACGATGCCGTTCTACCGAGCGGTGTACCCGCCGCGTTCGTGCTTGAGGAGCCGGTACTCACCCACCGGGTCGGCGGTGATGACGTCACGCAAGCCGAGATTGGCCATCTGCTGTCGCACTCTCTGCACAGGCGCGGACCTCTTGCTGCAGGAAGGAGCTACGTTATGGCCGTCGTAATGCGTAGGTCGGCGGTTTGTTTTCTGCGACGAGGTTTGTGGTCTGAGTATCTGATCTGGCCCTTCGTCTCGGATTTGATCGCGAGGGAGCCCTTTGCGTGAACCGAGTTCCACATGGCGCCGGTCGACGTTGAGCAGAAGGCCGCCAACCAGCAGTTTAAAGAGGAGCCTGAGGAAAAGGCCAAGAATCCGGCGATGTCGACGGCCAGGAACGGGGCGTTTTCCGGGGTGATCGGAGGAGGGTCTGTGGGAGGCTAACAATCCTGAGGACCCTACTTCTTGCCACCAGCGGTGCTCGCCTCGGTGGCCAGCCGGTGGCCGGACGCCTTCGGACGGCGTAACACTAGGCAGGACAGGTCAACCAGCCACACGTGCTCTGATCAGGCAGAACGTCACCCAGTAGCACGATCAGGCACTACGCAACATGAACGCTCACGGTCTCGTAATGCGTAGGTCTCGCTACCTTCTCGCAGGCGAGGGGGGATGGTTCCTCGACGGGTTTGACGTCGGCATCGGGCGGTGTTTCTTCAATCGGTCTGGGATCGGCGGAGACTCTGCGAGCCAACGACAGCAGTTGGTTTGGGGCAGGTTGTGATCGCAGCAGTCGGCGCTGAGCCGAGGGGTGAGTGGAGTTGAGGCTCGTCTAAGTGTTTGGGCAGTTACGTGTTCGAGGATCCTTCGGTGCCTCGAACCATGCCGCGCAGCTCCTTCTCCACCTCGTAGCGGTTGAGGCCCTTGGAGCGTGCGAATTGGGTGACTGCGGCCTGTACCTCGCACGCCGCTTCGAACCACGCCCGCCGCTGCCGTTCGCGTTCTTCGTTGCCGTTCAGCTGCTGCAGCTTTCGGTGCTCGTTGTTGGCGACCTGCTGGAGCTCGATTAGCGAGTCAAGGTGTCTTGCCCCGCCTTCTGATCCGGGCTGCTGGAAACGGTCTGCTTCCGAAGATGCGGTTGAGCGGCATGCGCGATCGCTCTCCGCTTCAATGGCTGGCGCCGCGGGTTGGGTGGGCAGTAGCGAGAGCGGCGCAGCATCCTGGGCGGCTTGCCGTGTCGACTGTGCCGGCGGATTCGCCGAGAGGTTCGGGCGGCAGGTAGGCCGGTTGCGGCTGGCTCTGGCTGGTGCAGTGCTGTCTTCCCTGGCTGGGGGAAGTTGGGTGGTGTCGCTGAGCAGGTCGTTGTAGCGCTCCTGATCTGTGCTGGTGACCCAGAAGCGGTGCAGTTTGGTGGCGGTGCGGAACTGGATCGGCACGATGCTGCCAGCGGCGGTCTGGCGGACCAGGTCGTCGAAGAGGACGTCCTTGGGCGTCGGTGTGGCGTGGGCTTCGCCGCAGCGGCGTACCCCATTGAGTGGTGTGCATCGTGAAGTCGCAGGTCACGGGTCTGGTGTGAATGGT
>NZ_JAVFVX010000271.1:0-2482 GCF_033441795.1 Streptomyces sp. ADMS
TGGCGACAACCCGAACAGAACCGATCACAACCTCAAGATCTGAGGCTGTAGTACTGGAGCGAGCACAATTCGACCGCAGCGCATGGTTTGCCGGGGCCCAATTCGGCGGCAACGCCTGGTTCGACAAGACCCACTTCAATGCCGAAGCCGATTTCTCCTCAGCCCAGTTCAACGGTGACGTCTGGTTCGACCAGGCGCAGTTCGGTACACGCACGTTCTTCGACCAGGTGCAGTTCGACGGCAACGCCCGATTCGACGGGGCGCGGTTCTCAGGCGACGCCTGGTTCGCCAAGGCCCAGTTCAACCGTGTCTCCGAGATCGGACCGATCGTGTGCCTCGGCCGGCTCGATCTGTCCGGCGCGTACTTTGCCCTCCCGCTGACGATCGAGGTCGCAGGACGTGAGCTGCTGTGCGCCCGCACCCGCTGGGAGTCCACGGCGCTCCTGCGCGTCCGGTACGCCAAGGTGGATCTCACGGATGCAGTGCTCTCCAGCCCCCTCGCCGTCAACAGCCATCCGGCCGTCTTCAAGTCAGACGGCCAAACGATGAATGAGCACCCACTGTCCGACCGTCCAGCGACAGCAGGCGTGACCTCGGTCAGCGGGATCGACGCAGCCCACCTCGTACTGACCGACACCGACCTCAGCGAGTGTCAGTTCGCTGGCGCCTTCCACCTCGACCAGATCCGCCTCGAAGGCCGCACCGACTTCGCCCCCGTTCCCACGGGACTCCTCCGCCGACAACACCCATGGCCAGACCGTTGGTCGCAACGGCGCACCCTGGCCGAAGAACACCACTGGAGAGCCCAGAACGCATCCCAGCCCGCCCATATCCTTGGGCAGCCGCCACAAGTGTCTCTCTGGCGCCCAGGACCTCATCACGACGATCCCGACCGCACCCCGGACCCGGTGGACGTTGCCGCGGCCTACCGCCAGCTCCGCAAAGCATTTGAGGACGGCAAGAACGAGCCCGGCGCCGCCGACTTCTACTACGGCGAGATGGAGATGCGTCGGCACGACAAAACCTCCACCCCTCGAGCCGAACGAGGTCTGCTCCACGGCTACTGGCTGCTGTCCGGCTACGGCCTGCGCGCCTCCCGCGCCCTCGTCTGGCTCGCCGTGGCCATGCTCACCACCATCCTGCTGCTCATGGTCTTCGGCCTGCCCCAGCACTCCCCCACACAGCAAGCCACCGGCACCGTCCCCGCAGGCGGCGGCCGCGTCACCTTCACCCTCGACAAGGACGACCCGCAGAACCCGACCGCCGATCGGCTCACGAGTAAGCGGTTCGAGAGAACCCTCAATGTCACGCTCAACTCGGTGGTGTTCCGCTCCAGCGGCCAAGATCTCACGACGGCCGGCACCTACATCGAAATGGCCTCGCGCCTTATCGAACCCGCCCTCCTCGCCCTGGCCGTCCTGGCGATCCGAGGACGCATCAAGCGCTGACCCCCCTCCTCGCGATCCCGATCGAAGGGCGTCGTACGACTGCCTCGAGGCCCTCAAGCGGTCATGCCGGACTGCTTCACAGCAGCCGTTCGTCCACCGACACCGTTGCCAGGCCAGCCGGGCCGTGGATATGGAGGACGGTGCCCCTTGGGCCGGAACCAGCGGCGAGCGCGTGCACTGGCGCACCGGTGAGCAGACTGTGCCGGAGAGAGCCAGTCCAGGGGGTCCCAGATGCCCGACCCACCAGGCCGCTCAGCCCGGTCCGTGCCGTCGGCGATCCGGGCCCGGGGGCGCCGCCGAAGAACGCGAGCGTGGCCAGAAGGAACGACCGTCCCCGCTCAGCCGGGCCCTCCCACAATGCGGTTGGCGGCGGCCGCGCCCTGCAGCTCCGCCACCGTCACCGTCAGCGCGTCGGCCTGCACGCGCAGGGCGCGGCCGGTGCCCCGGTAGCCGCCGTCCGCGATGACGGTGGTCTTGCCGACGCGGCCTTCGCGCCGGACAGTTCCCATGCCTTGCAGTCGTTGCGGTTGCCGGGCAGCGGCCGGCCGACGGTGTGAGAGCCTTCTCTACCGTGTCACGCTGCCGCAGGCCGGGCGGCTGCGGGCGTGGTACCCGACTGAGTACGGGGCGCGGGTCGCCGGTGAGTGCCCGGAGCTGCGGGGGCCTGCAGCCGCCGCGGCTGGTGGCGGACCGGACCGCGGCCCGCCCACACGCTGGCCATGACCGAGACCGCCCTCGCCTTCCTTGGGGACGCACGCCAACACGGGGACCATCTCGCGGTCCTGGACTGAATCCCGGAGGTACGCCACCTACGGTCCTATGGTGAGGAAGCACTCGAATGGAGGCTGCCAGTCCGGGTCGTTGGCTGGCGGAACACACGGATCGTCTGCTCTGACCTCTGGTTGCTCCATACCTGTAGAGGTGGCCATGACTACGAACGCCGCGCAATGCGCTCCGGCCCAAAGTTCTTTCAAGCCAGCTAAGGGCTGTCCCGTAACTGCGGGTCACGGGTGAGATGATCTTGATGTGGCTGG
>NZ_JAVFVX010000272.1:0-2438 GCF_033441795.1 Streptomyces sp. ADMS
GCTGGATGGTGGAGGAGTCGTTCCAGGTCGCCAAGGGACAGGTGGGGCTGGACGAGCACGAGGTACGCAAATGGTGCTCGTGGTACCGGCACACCACCGTGTGCATGCTCGCCATGGCCTTCCTCGTCACCGTCCGGAGCCGGCTCATACCCGCCCCACCGATGACTCCCGACCCCCGACCGTGAACGAGATCCGCCGCCTGTACGACCGGATCGTTGTCGCTCCCGCCCGTACCGCCCGGACCTGGCTGGCCATGCACTGGCACCGTTGGCGCACCCGCCACCAGACCCGGGCCCGAACCAGCCACTACCGCACCCGAACCGCCCGCGCTCACTCACCGTAAGACCACCGGCTGTAGTACTACTCAGCTCAGACCCCTACAGGACCACCAAACGCCCCGCCAGAGTCACCCGCAGCGGAGCCACCGCCCGCCGTGCAACCCGTCGGATCACTGACCCGTGTGCATTCTCGGTCGACCACCGCCCCACTCCCTCAGCGGCACCATCACGCCAGGTCGCCTCGACGCAACACCAAGCACACCCACAAGCCAACGCAGGGGACAGAACGGTCAACCGCCCTCCTCTCCGGCCCTCCGAGCATCTGCCGGTCCGCTCCTCGTCAACGACAGAACTAGCAGGTCAGAAGCATCTGCATCCGTCACCCGGCCCCTCAGACCCGATCCCCTCGACCCGCACCCGTCCGCATCCGCTACCCTGTCCTTGGTCAGTATTCGGTACGCCATGTTGTCTGCCCGAGCAACAACGCACGGGACGTGGCACCACTCCTGACCAGCGGGTTTGTATCCTTGCCGAGAATGCATCACCTGGACTTATCGACAAGGTTTTCCACAAGCCCCCGCCTTCGTGGGATGTGTGGGAAATTCCGTCGTCGCAGCTCAGGCCATGTGCCCGGCGACGCCCGCAAACGCCTCAGCCCGATTCCCAAACGCCTCTCTCGCGTTCTTGCAGCTCACGACACGTGTCGCACTCGACAGGGCAGGCCCTGATTCGCTGCAACCTGTGCAGCCCGATCAGGCACGGCGCCGGCACACATCGCACGTACGGGTCGGCCACTCACCCATCGGATGGCCTTCAAGTTGCTACTTGAGTAGCGAGCTGTGCAGCCTTACTCCGTGCCTGACTCACACCTCCCACAGCCACACTTCGACCGCTGCGCCTACCTACTCCTCGTGGACGACGAGGACCGCCTCATGTTGTGCGGCACCTGCTGCAGCGGCTGGACGGTGCCCCGGGTACTGCTCGACCCCGAGGTCGATTTCCGTGACGCGGCCACACAATTCCTGGCCGATCGGTTCCAGATCCACAATCCCAAGTACGGAACCGTCTACGGAGTTCGCAAAACGCAGGATTCCGAGTGCTGGGAACACGAGCACCCGACGGTTGCGCACGTCCTGCTTGTGAGAATCAGCTCCGAGGAGTCCGACTCCATTCAGCGGACTTCCACAAGGCATGCCAGATGGGGGATCGGCGAGCTCAAGGATCGCCACCGCGAGATCTCACCAGAGGGTGTCGTCCTTTTGGTTTCCGGCTACGTAGAGGGCTGGATTCCCGACGGCAAGATCTCTCTCCACTGATGCGCTCAGAAGAATCCGTAAATCTCTCTTTCGCCTGGAGGTTTGATGTCCCTGCATGCCATCGAGATCATTCTGACTCGAACTGTCAGCGGCGTTGAGCTGCAATCTGCAAAACGAGCTGGCGGGATGCCGATGGCCTCGTCATCTGACGGTAAGCGCATCGTCGTCCTCGTATCGGCGAAGAGCGTGAATCAGGCGATCAAAAAGGTATGGCGCAGGCTTGAGGAGGCTCTCCCCATCGATGTTCTCTGCACTCTATTTCCCGGGCCGGACGGAATGCTACGCATGAGCATTCCTTTCACTCCGGAGGACAGAAGGCGGATCCGCACGTTGGCAAGAGCGACAGGGAAGAGTGCAGAGGATTTTCTCAGCGACGCAGTCTCGGAGGCCTTGGCACGTGATCGCTCAGACGAGTCGGCGCGCCGGGATTGTGTGCTCAATCTACTGTTTCATCGCTGCACATTCGGGCAAGTGCCGCTGTCTTCGAGCGGTACCCTGCCGATTTCAGTGCTGCCTTCTGGTTTGAGTGACCTGGTTCGGCGCGTGTCCGTTTCCGGGGACCGGGTACGTCTTGTCGATGATGGTCGTCCCGTTGCTGTGCTGATTGGCGAGCAGACGCTGGCGGATCTTGAGGACGAGCTCGCGATCGCGGAGTGCCGAATGAGAAAGGCCGACGGTACGCCTCGGATTCCTCACGACGAAGCGGTGGAAGAGGCCGCGGTGAAAGACGGCGAAGAGGGCGAAGGTAACGAAACCGCGGGTTCAACCGGGGTCTGATGACGAACGCAAGTACTACAGCCTCAGATCTTGAGGTTGTGATCGGTTCTGCTCGGGTTGTCGCCAG
>NZ_JAVFVX010000273.1:0-2362 GCF_033441795.1 Streptomyces sp. ADMS
GTCGAAGACGGCCTGGAGCCGGTTGGAGGCGGTCTCGTCCGGGCCGACAAGGCGGAAGTCCCGCCGTCCGCCGGTGTCCTTCATCACCCGCGCCAGGAGGTCGCCGAGGACCCGGGTCGGCTCGTGCAGGGTCGTGCCCGGCTTGTCGACAGGTACGGCGAACTCGTCGAGCGAGGGGATGGGCAGGTCGCGTACGAGCAGGCCGCCGTTGGCGTGCGGGGTGGCACCCAGCCGCTTGGCGCCCTCGGGAATGCAGGCGAGCACGTCGGCCACGGGTCGGCCGTCGGCGGCGAAGAGCTCCTGGGGTTTGTACGAGCGCAGCCAGGTTTCCAACTGGCGTAGGTGCTCGGGGTTTTCGCGGACGCCCGCCAGCGGGACCTGGTGGGCGCGCCACGTTCCCTCGACGGGCACGCCGTCCACCTCGGCGGGACCGGTCCAGCCCTTCGGAGTGCGCAGCACGATCATCGGCCAGTGCACTCGCTCGGTGACGCCGTCTTCGCGGGCGGTCTGCTGCATCACCGCGATGCGGCCCAGGGCGTCGTCCATCGCCGCCGCCATGGCCCGGTGCACCTTGACCGGGTCGTCACCGGTCACATGGACCGGCTCGTGGCCGTATCCCCGCAGCAGCTCGTCGAGTTCGGCCTCCGGGATGCGGGAGAGCACCGTGGGGTTGGCGATCTTGTATCCGTTGAGGTGCAGGACCGGCAGGACGGCGCCGTCGTGCGCGGGGTCGAGAAACTTGTTGGAGTGCCAGGCGGCGGCCAGCGGTCCGGTCTCCGCCTCTCCGTCGCCGATCACGCAGGCGACCAGCAGGTCTGGGTTGTCGAAGGCGGCGCCGTACGCGTGCGCGAGCGAGTAGCCGAGCTCACCGCCCTCGTGGATCGAGCCGGGCGTCTCCGGTGCCACGTGACTGGGCACACCGCCGGGGAAGGAGAACTGCCGGAACAGCCGCGCCATGCCCTCCCCGTCCCGCGACACTTCCGGATAGGTCTCGCTGTAGCTGCCCTCCAGCCACGAGTTGGCCAGGATCGACGGACCACCGTGCCCCGGACCCCACACGCACAGCGCGTCCAGCCCCCGGGCCTTGATCACCCGGTTGAGGTGCGTGTACACGAGGTTGAGGCCAGGCGAGGTGCCCCAGTGGCCCAGCAGCCGCGGCTTGATGTGCTCGGGCCTCAGAGGCTCGGTGAGCAGCGGGTTGGACATCAGGTAGATCTGGCCCGCCGCAAGGTAGTTGGCGGCCCTCCAGTGCGCGTCCAGCGTGCGCAGCTCGTCGTCGGAAAGTACGGTGGCGTCCTGGTGTTCGGCCTTGGGCATGAGGACTCCGGATGTCATCGGGCGGTGGAGGTGGCATGGTCGGCAAGAAGGCGCCGGAGTGCATGGGCGACGCGTCCCAGCTGGAGCCCGATGTGCCTCGAGGGTTGCGCCGGGCTGCGACCGCCAGTAAGTCGGCCTTGTGCGAGGCGGCCAGGAGCACCCTGCGCGCCGGACACTCCACCGTGCGACCGCACAGCTCCACATCCGCGGGCGCGTCCTTCAGCGCCTGGTCCAGGACCTCGGCAGCATGCTGTTCGTGCAGCCTGGCGGGTTCCCCGGCGAGCAGGGGGTGGTCGGTGGTCTCTTGCGCGGGACACCACCAGGCCCGTACGGGCATCCAGGGTCACGCCGCGCAGCCTCGTCTCCTGGACGGCGAAGCGCAGGGCGGCGGACTCCGTCCCGTTCTCACCGCCGCCCACGACGACGCGGCCGTCCCCGGCTCGGACCTGGTTGTCATGGCTGTCGCGCAGCACGATCACCGGGCAGTCGGCGTGGGCGGCGACGGTCAGACTGACCGAGCCGAGCACCATCTCGACGAAGCCGCTGCGACCACGGGTGCCGAGCACCAGGGGCTGGGCCAAGCCGGAGTGCGTGAGGCGGTCTCGGCTCCGTCGGTGGCGCGTGATGGCGCGGCGGCGAAGTGGCCCGCCGACCGCAAACCTCAGCGACACACGGCCGACCGGAGAGCAGCTGTTGTTCCGGGTTCCCGCCCGGCCGCGCGATGGGCTCGACCGGATCCACCACCGGGGCTTCGGGCCCCACGACACAGGGCGCGACGGCGCGCCGAGCGTGGAGAAGCCGAGGGCACACGAGGAGGAGGCAGTTACGACCAAGCCGCAGTACGCAGTCGTGGCCGAAGAGCCGCCGCGCACAGCGGCCTCCGGATCCGTCGCGCACCACGCGGCGGTCATGGCCGCTCGCTGGCTCGTACGACGGCGACCGGGCAGTGGGCGTGTGCAGCAGTGCCTGGCTGACCGAGCCGAGCAGCAGGCCCGTGAAGCCGCCACGGCCGCGGGCGCCGACCACGACGAGCTGCGCATCGCGG
>NZ_JAVFVX010000274.1:0-2345 GCF_033441795.1 Streptomyces sp. ADMS
CTCGCTGGGCTCATAACCCAGAGGTCGCAGGTTCAAATCCTGTCCCCGCTACTGATCGCGAAGGCCCGGATCCTCCAAGGATCCGGGCCTTCGTGGTGTGCGAACGCGTGTGCCGACCTGGTTAAGGCCGCGCCTTCCCGGGGCAGTTGAGGGGAACTGTGTTTGACTTGTCTCTCTGTGGGCATGTCGACAAAACGCTGAAGTGACTTCACTGGCTGCGGTATACCAGGTGTACCCAGGTTGCAGGTGGTGCGACGATGGACGTTATGGGGGACAAGGCAACTCTGTTGGGGACAGGGCGATTTGTGCAGCCTTCCGACCGGGACGAAACCGGCGAGGCGGTAGAAGAGGCGCGCCACAGGATCGCCGCCGAGGCCGGCGACGTCGAGGCGATGAGTGTCCTCGGAGCCATGCTGCTGCGTCGCGGTGATCTCGACGGAGCCGAGCCTCAGTTGCGTGCCGCTACCGCCGCCGGGGACCGTGCCGCCGCCAACAACCTCGGTGTCCTCCTCCACCAGCGTGGGTACGCCGACGACGCCGCCGGATGGTGGCGGATCGCCGCAGTCGCCGGCTCCGCCCCCGCCGCGCACGCGCTCGGACGGCACCACCGTGAGCGCGGCGACGAGCCGGCCGCCGAGTACTGGCTGCGCCAGTCCGCCGAACAGGGGCATGTGCTGGGCGCGTACGCCCTCGCCGATCTGCTGGAGCACCGCGGGGACGCGGCCACGGAGAAGTGGATGCGGGTCGCCGCCGAGCGGGGGCACCGGGAGGCCGCTTATCGGCTGGCCCGTGCGCTGGACCGCAAGGCTGCGGATGGTGTGGGTGGTGGTGGTGCTGGTGCTGACGGTGCGAGCGGTGGCGCGGGTGAAGGTGCCGGGGAGGCCGAGCAGTGGTACCGGCAGGCTGCCGCCCGGGGGCATCAGCGGGCCGCGCTGCATCTCGGGACCATTCTGGAGAAGCGCGGTGAGCTCAAGGAGGCCGGGCGCTGGTATCTGACGTCCGCCAAGGACGGCGAGGCCCGTGCAGCATGCGCGCTCGGGTTCCTGCTGAGGGACGCGGGGGACCCCGAGAGTGCCGCTGTGTGGTGGCTGCGGGCTGCCCAGGACGGGGACGGCAATGCCGCCAACGCGCTGGGCGCGCTGCATGCCGAGCGCGGTGAGACCCAGACCGCCGAGCGCTGGTACCGCGCCGCCATGGACGCCGGGGACGTGAACGGCGCCTACAACCTCGGTCTGCTGTGCGCCGAGCAGTCGCGTACCGCGCAGGCCGAGCAGTGGTACCGGCGGGCCGCGTACGCCGGGCACCGCGAGGCCGCCAACGCGCTCGCCATTCTGCTGTTGCAGGTTGGGGACGCGGAGGGGGCCGGACCGTGGTTCTCCAAGGCGGCCGAGGCGGGAAGCGTGGACGCCGCCTTCAACCTGGGGATTCTCTACGCCGGGCGGGGTGAGGACGTGGCCGCGCTGCGGTGGTACGAGCGCGCCGCCGGCGCCGGCCACACCGAGGCGGCGCTCCAGGTCGGGATCGTCCGGCTGCGGGACGGGGACGACCGGGAGGCCGAGCGGTATCTGCGGTGCGCGGCGGGCGGGGGCAGCCCCGAGGCCGCGTATCGGCTGGCCTCGGTGCTCGACGCTCGGCGTCCGCCCACGCCCGCGCACGAACTGGGCGAGATCGCGCACGAGAAGACCGAGTGCGAGGAGTGGTACGAGCGCGCGGCTTCCCAGGGGCACCGGCGGGCGCAGGTGCGGGTGGGGATGCTGGCGTCGGCTCGCGGGGACGTGGTGGAGGCGGCTCGGTGGTACCGGGCTGCGGCTGAGGCCGGTTCCCGTAACGGGGCGTTCAACCTGGGGCTGTTGCTGGCTCGCGAGGGGAGTGAGCCCGAGGCCGCCGTGTGGTGGGCTCGGGCGGCTGAGGCGGGGCATGGGCGGGCTGCGTTGCGGCTGGCGCTGGTGTACGCGCGGCGGGGGGAGCTGGCGGAAGGGCAGCGGTGGGCCGATCTGGCGGTTTCGCTGGGGCCGGGGGAGGTCGCGGAGCGGGCGGCTCGTTTGCGAGATGCGTTGCGGGAGGAGCTTTCCGCTTGAGGGCGCGGTGGGTGGGGGTGGGTGTTGGCTTTCTCGCCGCCGCCGCCCCTACCCGTCCCGGTCTGGGGACCGCCTCCCCAGACCCCTGCTACGGCCCTGAACGGGCCTTGTCCGCAAACTTCCCCAGAGGGGGGACCCCCAGACGGGCTGGCGGTGCGGGCAGGCGCTCAATCGATTTGCCTTGGTGGGCGGGGCTGACGTAACGTTGCGTTTACCGACGCGGGGTGGAGCAGCTCGGTAGCTCGCTGGGCTCATAACCCAGAGGTC
>NZ_JAVFVX010000275.1:0-2326 GCF_033441795.1 Streptomyces sp. ADMS
CGCGGAGGTCGTGGGGGATGTGGAGGACGTACTCCCAGGGTTCGTTCGCGGCGGGGGCGGTCTCTTCGGTTTCGGGCATGCGTGAACTCCGTTTCTGGGGAGGAGAGTTGATCGGCCGCTGAGGGTGCGGGCGGTGGCATGCCGCAGCCGTCATGGCAGGACGGGGCGGTGCGCTTCCGGGGTCCCGGTGATTCCGCAGCGTGTGCGTCGCGTCACTGACGGTATGGCATGAATTTATTCCGCTGCAACCTGTTGGCGTAGCCTGACACCCGAACGTGGTGCGCCTTCATGGATGTTGAGAACGGGAGAACTGTGCCGCCGAGGAGCCATCCCACCGCGCGACAAGTGCGCCTGGGGACAGAACTGCGCAGGCTGCGCGAAGCCGCGGGACTGAAAGCCCGCGAAGTGGCGGCGTTCCTCAACTCGACTTCGACCCAGATGAGCCAGATCGAGGCAGGTATCGGGGGCGTCAGCGGGGAACGCATCCGTCGACTGGCAGCCCACTACGGCTGCATGAACCAGGAATTGATCGAATCACTGGCGTCGATGGCCGGCGACCGCACACGAGGCTGGTGGGAGGACTACCGGGGAGTCCTGCCCCCGGTAAACCTGGACCTGGCCGAGACGGAGCACCATGCGACGTACCTGCGTGAAATTGTCGTCAGCTACGCACCCGGACTTCTCCAGACCCCGGACTACGCCCGAGCCGTCTTCGGATACATGCGCCCGGAGTTGCCCGACAGCGAACTCACGCCCCGAGTGGAACTCCGCATGAGGCGACGCGCTGTCATCGAGGGTGACAACCCCACCCCGTACGAGGTGATCGTCCACGAGTTCGCGCTGCGCATTCGCGTAGCCGACCGCCGCGTCTGCTCCGCCCAACTCCGGCAGATCCTGGACCATGTCGAGCAGGGGCAGGTGACCGTGCGCGTCATCCCCATCGACCAGGACGGCTTTGGCGGCGCAGGCGCCTCGATGATGTACATGGGCGGTCCGGTACCCCAACTCGACACCGGACTCCGGGAAGGCGCCACCGGCACAGCGTTCATCGACGCGGAACCCCAACTGGAGACGCTTCGCACACTCTTCCGTAAAGTTGAGGCGGCGACGCTGGACCCCACGGCGTCCCGGGACTTCATCCACCGCCTGTCGAAGGAACTGTGAGGCGCACCCCATGACTCAGGCCCTGAACTGGCAGAAGTCCACCTTCTCCGGCGGCGCCGAGGGCAACGCCTGCGTGGAGATAGCGGACCTGCGCACTGGCGTCGCCGTACGCGACTCCAAAGACCCGGCCCACGGCTCACTCATCTTCCCGCCCCGAGCCTTCAGCGCGTTCGTCGAGACACTCAAGGCCGACACTTCACACACGACCGTCTGAGCTCACGTCGTCCCCAGGAACGGCATCCTCGGACCATGAATTCCCACGGCTGCGGTGTTGCCTCACCCTCTCCTCGGCTTGCGGGGCTTGGTCCAATTGGCGTGCGGTCGGTTTCGCTCCTGGGCCAGCATCGCCGCGTCGGACTCCGCTTTGACTGTCACTGCTCGTGGTACGGGTTCGAGCACGGCCTCGGTCAATGGCCATGGGACGGCCGAGGCCCAGCCGATGAGGGGCATGGTCTCGTTGTAGTGAGGGGCGAACTGCGCGCCAATGAGGGCCGGCATCTGATGGTTCAGGCCTCGCACGTGCTGGACGAATGCCTCGGGGAGCAGGACGTGGTGCGTCTCCACGTAGTGCGGGAAGTCCAGGCGCCAGAGCCAGGTGCCGTCGGTGACCGGCGATGAGCAGCCCGGGGAGCGGCGGTGTGCAACCCCGGTGAGGACATCGTGGCCCGCTTCCATGACGTCGATGAGCACGTGGCCGGCATCCAGGTAGGCCACCAACTCCGCCTCGTCCGGCTCCCCGACGGGCTGGACAGCGTCGTGGATGGATCCGTTCGGTCGACCGGGGCGGTTGTCGAGTTCGTCATAGAAGCCCAGCAGTCCCAGCACCACATCTCCTTCGCCGAAAGGGCCGGCCCGCTCTACCGGCAGCGGTGAGCGCCGCCGCCGTCGATCACCTGTGCACGAAGGCGGCAGAGCCTGCGGTAGCCGCAGGTCACAGCGTAGGCCTGTCCGTCGGCAGGTTCTGTCCCAGTGCCTGACGAGCCGAACCACGGGCCGGTTCGCACGGGTCGGCAACAAGCAGTTCTTCCAGCGCATGGCCGTACGTCCGGAAGGCTACTTTTCCGCTCTCCGGCACGTCCGCTCCAGGGCGGAGAATGCCCGGCAGATGTAGCTATTCAGCGGGGTTGAGCGGTTCGGTCAGGCTGTTGCTGTGTCGGGTGTG
>NZ_JAVFVX010000276.1:0-2299 GCF_033441795.1 Streptomyces sp. ADMS
TGCGGGAGGCCAGCGTGTGTGGGTGGTCTTCGCCCATCACCCGCACCCGGTCGGCCAGGGCGCGTTGGAGGTGGCTGGTAGCGCGGCTGAGCTGGCCCTGGTTATGCAGGAGGAGCCCGGCACGGCTGAGGATCTCTGCGGTGGTGTCGGTGTCGGTGTCGGTGGGTGCGTGGTCTGCCAGGGCGTCGATGTGGGGGAGGAGGGTGCGCCAGGTGGGCCAGGTATCGGGGGTGTCCCATGCGGCAGGTAGAGCGGTGTGAAGGTGGGTAGTGGCGTGGGTGCGGGCCTGGTCGACAAGGTGGGGGGTGCGGTGGGTGTCGTCGGGGTCGGAGGTGCGGGCGAGTGCCTGGACAAGCCGGTGGACGGCCAGGGTGCCGGCGGCGGGGTCGGGGGTGATCATGCTGTAGGCGGTCAGCAGACCGATCGCCTTGCTCCGCGCGGGCGGGTTGACGGAGGCACCGGCCAGGGCGGCGGGGATTTCGTCGGGGGCGTACCAGGCCAGGGTGCGCAGCAGGTCGGCGGCTGCGGGCTGGAGGGCGGTAATGCGGTCCAGGGTGATGTTCCAGATCCGGGCGATGGTGCGCTCCACCGGGGTGGTGACCGCGCCGTCGCGGTACATGACCGCCGGGTACTGGGCAAGCAGGTCCAGGTAGGAGCGGGGCGTGGTGAGCAGGTCCTGCGCGAGGTAGGCCGCTGCCTGGTCGATGGCCAGGGGGAGGTGGCCGAGTTCGGCGCACAGTTCGGCGGCGCCGTCCATGTCCCGGGGACCGGTGGTCGTGGCGATGCTGGTGAGCAGGGCCAGGGATTCGGCCTCATCCAAGACGTCTAGGCGTAGCACGGTGGGGATGCCGTGCCAGGAAGTGGCGAGGCGGCTGGTGATGAGGAAGCGTCCTTGGGGGTGGGCGCGGGCCAGGAGCGGGGCGATGTCGGCGGGGTCGTTGACGTTGTCCAGAATCAGCAGCCAGCCGGTGTGGGTGGACAGCCACTGTAGGGCACGCTCGGCCAATGCCTCCGGCGGGAGTGCATTGGTCAGAGACGTTTCCAGGGCGGCGGCCAGAGCTACCAGGCCCTCCTGGACGGCGGTGGGACTGTCGGCGGTGATCCATCGGCGCGGGGTACAGCCGTGGGGGCTCGTTGCGGCCCAGTGGTTGGCCAGGGTGCTCTTGCCGATTCCGCCCAGTCCGTGCACCGCCTGCACCACCACCTTGCCCGGAACGGCCAGTGCCCCATCCAACCGGTCCAGTTCGGCCGTGCGCCCGATGAACAGCCCCGGCCGCACCGGCAGGTTGTCCAGCCCGGCCGGAGCCGAGACCTGGGCAGGCGGCCGCAGTGCCTCGGGCGGCAGGGACACCACCCGGGAGTGGTCCCCGGTCAGCACGGGGGCGTAGTTGTTGCCCTCGATGGCGACGGCCCTCTTGGCGCTCGCCTCCACCCGTGGGCCAGGCTCGGTGGCGGGTGGTTCCGGTTGCGTCCCGGCCCGCCGCAACGGCCACCTCACGGGTGGGCACCGCCAGACTGGTCGCCGGTGGACAGCGGGCCGGAGTTGGTTCCGCCGATGGCGATCGCACGGTTCCCGGATGCGGCCACCGTGTCCGGGGCCGGTGGTAGCGGGGCGGGGTGCGGTCCGGCAGAGGGCTGAGCGGGTGCGGGCGGGGTGGGTGCGGTGTCGCCGGTGGAGATGGTGGCCCGGTTGTCGCCGCCGATGGCGACGGCGCGCTCGGCCGTGGCCCGGACCGAGCGGCCGGAGGTCCCGGTCGCCGGGGCCCGGGTGGCGAAGCCGTGGCCCCACAGGACGGCCAGCGAGCCCAGCACCGCGCCCAGCGCGGAGGCCAGCGACCAGCGGATCGCGGGATCCTTCAGCAGTGGTGGCAGCACCACCTCACCGCACAGCCATGCCGGCACGGCGAAGGCCGCGGCCGTCGCCAACCCCGCCACTGCCCACCTGAGGTTCCGTCCCATGCCGCCCCCGACCATGCCGACCGTCTGTGTCCATCACCACGATGGCAGCAGTACCCGGCCCTTGATCAGCCTTTGCATATATAGGCCGAGAAAGAGGAGAAGAGGACATTAAGGCCGCTCACGGCGGCGGGCCCGCAGGGGCCGGTATCCGGCAGGTCCGAGCGCGGACTTCGCCTACTACCAGGGCCTCGACGAGCCACAGTGACCTGGGGCATCTATCACCCATCTCCGGCCGGGCCAAATCGCGGATTCTACGGATCCTCTCTCCCTGACGGCCGGCCACCCGGGCTCCCGTTCGCCACTCCCCTTCGAGGTAGACGCCGTGATCGCCCACCTGCAG
>NZ_JAVFVX010000277.1:0-2197 GCF_033441795.1 Streptomyces sp. ADMS
CACCACCAACACGACCGCCACTTGATCGGCTACACCACTCGGCGGGACATGACCGAATCGCCGCGCTCGTGGTGGTGTTTGACCACTCGTCGTACGCCTTCATGGCAGAGTTTCGGCGGGAATTGATGCCGGAGTTCAACACCAGCCGCTACGGCATCATGGTGTTCTTCCTGGTGAGCGGCTACATCATCCCCGCATCGCTCGAACGCCGGGGCTGTGTTCGGACGTTCTGGATCGGCCGGGTTTTCCGTATGTACCCGCTGTGGGTGGCGGCTGTCACCGCGGTCCTCGTCCTCAACCTGGTGGGCACTGCGGAGATCCGTGCCGACTTCGGTCAGCAGAGCGCTGTCACCGTGGCCGTCGCCCATCTCACGTTGCTGCAGGAGCTGCTGGGGACGCCCAATCTCCTGCTCGTCCTGTGGACGCTCTCGTACGAGATGGCCTTCTACCTACTGGTCGTCGCCCTGTTCACGGTCCGCATGCACCAGCGGTCGGCAGCGGTGGCCGTCACCTTGGCAGTGCTCGCCGCCGTGAGTGTGATGGCAGGGGTCACGCTGCCGGCCTCCGCCCTCTCCGGCGCAGTCGGCACCGGCACGCTGATTGCGCTCGCCTCGGGCGCCATGGTGGTCGCCATCTGCTGTGCCTGCGCCGGGTCACCCACGCTTCGCGTGTTCGGGGGCGTACTGGGCGGGGTGCTGGCACTCGGACTGGTCTGTTTCAACAGCACGGTCCCTATGTGGGAGGGCCTGGTCATCCTTGCCGTGATGTTCCT
Source organism: Streptomyces sp. ADMS (assembly GCF_033441795.1). Lineage (NCBI taxonomy): Bacteria > Bacillati > Actinomycetota > Actinomycetes > Kitasatosporales > Streptomycetaceae > Streptomyces > Streptomyces sp. ADMS. The sequence goes on from NZ_JAVFVX010000277.1 coordinate 773, forward strand.
CGGTACCGCCGTCTACCGAGCCGAACATGGTCAGAGCACCTGGCTGTACGCGGCGTGCACAGCCGCGGTGGTGGCCGCCTGCGCCGTGGGGAGTGCGTACGGGGACGGCGACGGGTCCCATTTCACGCGGCGCGGCTGGATCGTGGCCTTCCTGCTGGCAGTGCTCACCTTCGCTGTCGGACTGGCGTTGCGCTGTCGGCGGATACCGCGCTGGCTGACCGGACTGGGAACGATCAGTTACTCGGTCTACCTGCTGCATCCGGTGCTGCTGGCGGTGAGTGACGGGACGATCGGCCGGTGGCGGCAGGACCGTCTTGTGCTCGAAGTGGCGTTCTATGCCGTGCTGTTGCCGCTGTGCGTGCTGACCTACCGTTATATCGAAGCGCCGGGCCAGGCGTGGGGCCGGAAACTGGCACGCCGCGTTCAGCCACTGTGACGAGCGCCAGTGCCACATGCCCCTCGGATCCTGTCGGGCCGCACGCGGCAACGCCCCGGATCGATCAAGGTCCGGAGCGTTGTTCCGGCAGATTCTGACGGCTGAAACGCGCGACCGTCGCTCTCCTCGGGGGCCACGAGCGACCAGAGTCCCGGCAGCTCGCGCACTGCCTCGCCGACACAGTCACCGGCTTCCCTGCGCCCGAGGCAGGGGTCACACGGGGTCGCACGAACGGCTATGACCGGCACCTGCAAGCGGAATGTCGTGTTCCAGCTTCAGGTAGACGAACCAGGACGGAAACACCCGCTCGCCCCACCCGCCCACGCGGCACTGCGCGAAGTCTTCAGCCGCATCGGCCAGTCGGCGAAGTCGGTGCCGATCGGTTTTTGCTGTGCGAGAGGCAATTCAATAGGTGCAGACAAAGTGGTCATCGATGTTGAATCACGGTGAATTTGTCAAGCAAACGTGAAGTGGGTCATGGTTTGAGTTGCTCCGGGTTGGAAGTTTTTGTGAGTTATACCCACTTATAAATCTCTGGTCAGTAAGCCGGAGGCGCCCGTATGTTGCAACCTGACCATTTGATCGAACACATCCGGTAATAGTTCAACGCCGGTTGGTGGGGGAGCAGTTCATATGAATACATACGGGGGGAGACGTCGGCTGCGCACAGCTGGCGTTGTGTTCTCCGCAGCCATAGTGCTTGCGGCTGGTGTATCCAACGGCGCCATGGCGGTGGCTGATGAGAGAGCCGACACCTTGGCCTCCGGGGCCGCCGGAACCGACAAGGCGGACACAACCGTCGCAGACGACGGAACGGGTGAAGACGTCAAGGCGCTGGCCCAGGCCGCGCGTACCGGCAAGTTGGTGGAGATCACCTCGTTGCGCGGTGAAAGCAGCGAGGTGTATGCCACACCGGAGGGGCATCTAGAGGCTCGTACTACAGCCTCAGATCTTGAGGTTGTGATCGGTTCTGCTCGGGTTGTCGCCAG
>NZ_JAVFVX010000278.1:0-2123 GCF_033441795.1 Streptomyces sp. ADMS
CCACATCCCCCGCACCCGGGAAACGCCCCGCCATCCCCACGATCGCGATACCAGCCGGTACCGACACGTCCTCCGCGTCCAGTTCGCGCTCAGTCGTCATCGCTGCCCCCTTGCTGCCCGCTGCTGCTGACGCCGTTTCTGCATGTTCTTCCTGCGTTCGTCCGTCGGCCGGAGCGACGATGCCGGTACCTCGGGCGCAGACCTGTCGACGAGTTCGGCCAACCGCTCGGCGGTCAGGGCCTCGTACAGATCGGACAGCATGAGCTGTGTGCCCAGCCTTTCGTTGAGGGCACTGACGACCTGGATCGCGATGAGAGAGTTGCCACCGAGATCGAAGAAGCTGTCCTCCGTGTCGATGTGCTCGACCCCGAGCAGTTCCTGCCAGACTCCGCAGATGACGCGCGCGGCCTGGTCGGCGGGGACGTCGCGTGGCGGGTCGGCCGGGTGCGTGAGGGCCGTTTCCCCGTGCGGGACCGTCAGCCTCTGCGGAAGCGGAGAGCTTTCCGTGGCTTCCAGGCGGAAGGCGTGGGCGAACACATCGGCGAGGTCCACCGGCGACACTATGACCTGCGGGTTCGTCGCTCGCGTCAGGATACGGTCGAGTGCCCGCAGCCCTTCCTCGGACGACATGCCGCGCTCATCGATCTCTTCCCGACCGGTCTGACTCATGCCAGCCGAGGGGGCGGTGGTGACAGCCATACCGACGTCCTTCCACGTTCCCCAGTCGATGGTCACGACCCGCCGGGAGCGGCTCCGATCCTGCGCGAAGGCGTCCAGGAAGCAGTTGGCAGCGCAGTAGTCGACCTGTCCGAAGTGGCCGACGTTCGCGCTGTTGGCACCGAACAGGACGGTGAAGTCGAGGTGTTGATCCGCCAGAACGTCTTCGAGTACGAGGGTGCCGCGCACCTTGGGGCGCAGGACCTCGGCGGCCCGCCGCAGGTCCTTGAGCTGGATCAGCCCTCCGCCCGCGATGCCGGCGGCGTGGAACACGCCGTGGACGGCTCCCCATCGCCGCACGGCCTGCTCGACCGCGTCGGCCATCTGCTTCCGGTCGCTCACGTCCGCCTGGGCGACGAGGAGTTGGGCTCCGGCATCCCGCAGACGGCACAGGCGGCGCACGATGTCCCTGGTGCGGGGCTCGGCCCGCCCGTCCGCAAGGTGGTCGTCCCATGTGTTGGGGGGAGGAAGCGGGGTGCGGGAGGTGAGCAGGACCCGTGCGCCCCGGGCGGTCAGATGAGCCGCGAGCTCCAGGCCAAGGCCGCCCGTACCGCCCGTGATGAGGTAGACGCCGTCCTCCCGGAGCGGCGACCGGGTCTCATCATGGTCGGGCAGGCTCTGCGGAAGGTAGTGCTGGACCCAGCGATGCGGTCCCCGATGCGCGATGGTCTCCGTCTCCTGCACGGTCTCGCGGGCCAACTCGGCCATGATGTAGTCAAGTTGGCGCGGGGTCGGAGCCGCCACGATGTCGAGGTCGATGTTGTGGCACTTCACACCGGGCAGCTCGCGCGGCAGGACCCGGCAGGGTCCGAGCACCGTGGCCTTGGCCGGGGAGAGGTGCTCGGTCCCTGTGACGTTGTGAATTCCGTTGTTGAGCACCCAGATCCGTGAAGGCGGCGATACGGCACTTCGGTCGATCGCCTGGACCAGGCGGATCAGGCTGTCGAAGCCGAGTCGCAGCGCGGTCTCGTCGGCTGTCACGTCCACTGTTCGGTCGTCAGAGATTCCCCAACAGTGCACGACCTGCCACGCCTCATCACCTGTGCGCTCACGGAGGTGTCCGACGAGCAGGTCGTAATCGGCACTCGACGCGGGATCTACCCGGAGCCGGGTGATGACGTCCTGGCCTTGGGAGACCTGCGCGAGCGGTGCGCCCGGCTCGGCCACGATTACGTCGGCCCCGGCTGAGCGAAGGCGGTTGGCCAACGCCTCGCCCGCCCCCAAGGCGTCGGCGAACACCAGCCAGTGCCCCGAGAAGCCGGCCTCCGCGCCCGTCGGCAGCGCGACCCGCTGCCACGAGGGCTCGTAGAACCAATCCTTGATGTCCTCACGTTTCCGTGGAGCGGCGCGGTCGGGGGTCGGGGGTGCGGTGGGGTGTTCGTCGAGCCAGTGACGGGTGCGGGCGA
>NZ_JAVFVX010000279.1:0-2082 GCF_033441795.1 Streptomyces sp. ADMS
TGTAAGGTCGGCCTGAGGCGCGGTTCTGGCCTTGCGACCAGCCCGTTTCCCCAGGCCGCCTTCCGAACCCGCCGTGCGGATCTCTCCGCAACGGGCTCTCCACGGTCACTGTCGTCAGGCGGGGTTCGTGAGAGGCCACGGGGATGGGATCTTGTTCCCCCGGTAGACGTAGCGGCATACCGTCACGCCTTGGATCCGGAAGTACTCGACCCCGTCAGCTGCGATCACCCACCGCCCGGAGGCGGTCTTCAGGTAGCGGCGCAACTGGCCCCAGTTCCAGCCGTGTCGGGCCCGCAGCATGTGGGCGAGTCTCCACCAGGTGAAGGCGTCCAGCTTGCTGAAGGTCCATTTGGCCACGGCATGTCGGAAGTAGTTGGCCCATCCGCGCATGATCTGGGCGAGCCTGATCAGCACGGACGCGAAGTCCCACTGCGATGACTTGTGCGTCAGGGCACGGATCTTCGCCCTCACCGATTTCAAGGGTCTGTCGGCGATGAAGGTGTAGATGTACCACTTGTTCGTTCCCCTCTTGCGCTTCCACCGGATGCGGAAGCCGAGGAAGTCGAACCCGTCGCCCATGTGCACGACCCTGGTCTTGGACGGCGACAGGCGCAGTCCCAGCGGGGCCAGCACGGCGGCGATCTCTTCGTACAGCGCTTCGGTGTCCTCGCGCGAACCGTGCACCAAGATCACGAAGTCGTCGGCGTAGCGGATGATCCGCCACGTCGGACGGCCTCTGGAGCGTCGGTAGGAGCGTTTACCGTTGGTCGACATCGTCCCGCCGGGCTTCCACGGTGCCATGACGTGCTCGTCGAGCACGGTCATCACCACGTTGAAGATCAACGGGGACAGGATGCCGCCTTGCGGCGTTCCGGTCATCGTGTCCTGACGTTCGCCGGGTTCGGTGAGGATCCCGGCCTTCAGGAACGCTTTGACCAGCGCCAGGACGCGCTTGTCCTTGACCCGTTTTCGCACCGCATCCATCACGGCGGTGTGTGCCACGGTGTCAAAGGCCGCCTCGATGTCCGCATCCAGCACCCAGCGATAACCCCGGGTGCCGAAGTGGTGGATCTCGGCGATCGCGTCATGGGCACGCCGCTTGGGCCGGAACCCGTAGGAGACCGGCAAGAAGTCGGCCTCGAAGATGGGCTCCAGCACCAGTTTCAGCGCGGCCTGCACGACCCGGTCCGTCAGGGAGGGAATCCCTAATCTACGGATCTTTCCCGACCCACCCGGCTTCGGGATCTTGCGTTCCCGTACCGGCAGCGGACGGAACGAGCCGTCCCGAAGGGCAGCTCGCAGGTCGTCCAGGAATCCGGGGACCCCGGTACTCGCCTCCACCCCGGCGACGGTCAGGCCGTCAATGCCCGGGGTGTTGGCGCCGAGGTTCCCGGCGACCCGGGACCACGCCACGATCAGCGTCGCCGGGTCGTGCACGAAGTTGAACAAGTCATCGAACCGGCGGCCGGAATCGGCCACCGCCCAACGGTGAAGCTTGGTCTGTATCTCCGCTACCTTCGTCCCGGGGCCTTTGCATCCCGAGCCGTCGGCGTCGCCATTCGGCGTCGCGTCTTGCGGCATTACAGCCTCCAGTCCTTCTCGAAACCGCTGCCGCCCTTCCCCATGCGACCGGCTCTCCCGGCCTCGGAGTACTACGGCGGCTCCGCCCCGTCCCGGACCGATCGGCGGTCGACGCGCCCAGCCCCACCAGCCGCTGGCAGCGGCCGAGAAGGGCGAGACCCGGGACGGTTCCCGTGTTCACTGTGATTCGCTCGTCGAAGTAGGAGCCCGACTATGCCCCTGCGGCATCGCTGCGAGTACGCCGTAGACCTTCCTCGCAGCCTCCCTGGCAGCTCGTACCTACCGCCTCGGAAGTTCCCCGCCCACATGCCCGGCGGGTGCACACCGCTCCCGGCCCAGATCCGCCAGGTTCGAGCCGGTGCCTAATCAAGGGACTGTCACACGCCGGTTCCTCTCGTACTCCTCTCCGTCACGCTCGCCGAACCCGGACCGTCTGGCAGTACCGGCCCGTCCCGGCTTTGTCAGGGCTGCTCCCACCCTCCCCGGCGTCACCCGGCTCAA
>NZ_JAVFVX010000027.1:0-79439 GCF_033441795.1 Streptomyces sp. ADMS
CCCGACCGGCCACACCATACGAATCAACGACCCGCGAAGTACGGGTCTAGGGTGACTCTTCCGTGGCCATGTGCTCCATGGATGCCAGGGCGGTCGCCGGGTCCTGAGCCGCCCGCCCGGCGGGCACCCAACGACCGCTCTGCTTCTGGAACGGCCACCAGCGGCCGTCACGCCCCAGGCGCAGCTGGCTGTCGGCGCCGACCACCGTCCACCGATTGCGCGCCGCCCGCAGTGCCGGACGCTCCTCCTCGTCCCAGGACGAGTCGAGCGCGGCACGCGCGCGTGCGAGCTGCTCGCCCCCGACCGTCCACTCCTCCTCCAGGACCGCCAACGCCGCCGTCCCACCGAACCGCCACGCGCGGACGGCCGACGCCAACTGCTCCCGGCTGCGGCCCGATCCCTCCGCGAGCCGGTCCGAAGCGGCCCCCGAGGGGCTGCTCACGGCCAGTCGGACCGCGTCCTGGGCGACCGTCGGCTCCGCCTCGACCGGACGCTGTTCATGACCGGACCCGAGCGCCTCGGCAAGCAGCCGATGCGTCTCCACGGCCGTACGCGCCGCCAGGAACTCCAGCGCGCCCGGGTCCACCCCGGGCGAGGGCGGGGTCTCGGTGTCCAGGGCCGGCGGTATTCCGGGCACTTCGGGCAGCGGGGGCAGGGCAGGCAGCGCCGGGAGGATGTCCCCGGCCGCGTACGCCTCGGCAGCGTCCACACCCTCCGGCTCGGCCGACTCGTCGGCGGGAACGGCGCCGCGGCTCTGTACGTCGTCCAGCAGGGCGCGTTCGCCGCGTCCCCGCATCAGCAGCAGGACGAACGGGTCCTGGTCCAGCAGCCGCGCCACCTGGTAGCAGAGGGCCGCCGTGTGACCGCAGTGGTCCCAGGCGCCGCAGTCGCACTCCGGCTCCAGATCGCCCATGCCGGGCAGCAGTTCGACTCCTGCGGCAGCGGAGTCCTCGACCAGGTGAGGGGGCATGTCCCGGTCGAGCAGGGCCGCGATGTGACCGGCCCGCTCGACGGCCATGTCCAGGAAGCGGTCCCACTGTTCGTCGGACAGCTCCTGCAGCAGGACGTCGGAGCGGTGCGTGGTGCGGTCGCGGTCCTGGACGACTGCGGTGATGCGTCCCGGGCGCACCGACACGGCTCCCACGGCTCCCGCGCGCGCGAGCCGGCGGCCCGACCGCACCTGCTCCGAGTCCAGCGCCGTGTCCTCCAGCGACTTGAGCCAGGCACGCCCCCACCACGTCTCCGCGAAACCCCGCCCCCGCGGAGGGGGCAGTGCGGCGAACGTGCGCTCCAGGTCCGCGCCGGACGCGTCACTCTCGTACGTGTCGCCGCCGTAATCGTCACCGTTGTACTCGTCAGCGTCGTGCTCGTCAGCGTTGTGCTGATTCATCGCGCGCCCCCTCGAAGCCGCACCAGGTCGGCCAGTTCGGCGTCCGTCAGTTCCGTGAGCGCGGCCTCGCCGGCGCCGAGCACGGCGTCGGCCAGTGCCCGCTTGCGGTTCAGCATCTCGGCGATGCGGTCCTCGATCGTTCCCTCGGCGATCAGCCGGTGCACCTGCACGGGCCGGTTCTGGCCGATGCGGTACGCGCGGTCCGTGGCCTGCGCCTCGACCGCGGGGTTCCACCAGCGGTCGTAGTGCACGACGTGTTCGGCCCTGGTCAGGTTCAGGCCTGTGCCGGCGGCCTTCAACGACAGCAGGAAGACGGGGGCCTCGCCTTCCTGGAAACGTTCCACCATCGCCTCGCGTTCCGCGACGGGCGTGCCGCCGTGGAGGAACTGCGAGGGCACTCCGCGTGCCGCCAGGTGCCGTTCCAGGAGCCTTGCCATCTGTACGTACTGGGTGAAGATGAGGACGCTCGCTCCCTCGGAAAGGATGGTGTCGAGCAGTTCGTCCAGCAGTTCCAGCTTCCCGGACCGTCCCGCGATCTTCGGTCTGTCTTCCTTGAGGAACTGCGCCGGATGGTTGCAGATCTGCTTGAGGCCGGTCAGCAGCTTCACGATCAGCCCGCGCCGAGCAATGCTGTCGGCGCCGGAGATCTCCGCCAGCGTCTCCCGCACCACGGCCTCGTACAGCCCTGTCTGCTCCTTGGTGAGCGAGACGGCACGGTCGGTCTCTGTCTTCGGCGGCAGCTCGGGAGCGATTCCCGGGTCCGACTTGCGCCGCCGCAGCAGGAACGGGCCTACGAGCCTGGACAGACGCTCGGCGGCGGCCGGGTCCTGGCCGCCCTCGACGGACTGGGCGTACCGTGAGCGGAAGGTGCCGAGCCGGCCCAGCAGCCCCGGGGTCGTCCAGTCGAGGATCGCCCAGAGCTCCGACAGGTTGTTCTCCACCGGAGTGCCGGTGAGCGCCACCCGCGCGCGTGCCCCGATGGACCTCAGCTCCCGGGCCGTCTCCGAGTACGGGTTCTTGACGTGCTGTGCCTCGTCCGCCACGACCATGCCCCACGGCACCCCGGCCAGCCGCCGCGCGTCCAGCCGCATCGTCCCGTACGTGGTGAGCACGAACTCGCCGTCGGCCAGGGCCTCCAGGCTGCGCCGCGACCCGTGGAAGCGGCGTACGGGTGTACCTGGCGCGAATCGCTCGATCTCACGCTGCCAGTTACCCATAAGGGACGTCGGACAGACGACGAGGGTGGGCCCCGCCGCCGACGCGTCGGTCTGCCGGTGCAGATGCAGCGAGATGAGGGTGATCGTCTTGCCGAGGCCCATGTCGTCGGCGAGACAGCAGCCGAGACCCAGGGACGTCATCCGGGCGAGCCAGTTCAGGCCCCGCAGCTGGTAGTCGCGCAGCGTGGCGGCGAGCGCCGCCGGCTGACCGACCGGGTCCTGGGCCTCCGGGTCCGAGATGCGGTCCCGCAGGGCCGCCAGCCACCCGGTGGGCCGCACCTCGACCGGGCTGCCGTCGACCTCCGTGGAACCCGTCAGAGCGGCGCTGAGTGCGTCCACCGGCGTGATCTTCCGGTCCTGCTGAGCGTGGGCGCGACGAACCTCCTGGGGATCGACGAGGACCCACTGGTCGCGCAGCCGCACCACGGGGCGGTTTGCCTCGGCGAGACGGTCCAGCTCCTCGTGCGTGAGCTGCTGGTCGCCCAGTCCGAACCACCAGTTGAAGGCGAGCAGCGTGTCGGCCGACATAAACGACGGCGTGTCCGACGGGACCTTCCCGGGACTGGTGTCCTCGTCGGGCGGGCCCACGATCGCGCGGGCCGTCAGCTTGCGGGCCAGCTCCTTGGGCCAGTGCACCTCGACCCCGGCGGCGGACAGGGCGCACATGCCTTCCCCGAGCAGCTCGGTGACCTCTTCGTCGGCCAGTTCGACGGCGTCCGGCACGGCCGCCGAGAGCAGGGGCGTGAGCGGCGGCCATGTCCGGGCCGCACGGCGCAGTGCGAGCAGGGCGTCCATCCGGGCGCGCGGGCCGAAGGCGCGGCCGGAGGCGCCGGACGCCGCCCACACCTCGGCCGCGTCCGCGACAAGCCCGGGCTCGCGCACGCTGTGCACCTGGAGCACGGCCCTGAACCGCACAGCCGTCTCGTCCGGTTCGGCCGACGCCAGCTCCGGAACCTCGATCCGCAGCGAGATCCGTACGCCCGCGTCGTGCCCGGCGGCGACCTCGGCGGCCCACGCGCGCTGCTCCGGCACGTGCTGCGGTTCGCGTACCGCGTAGGCGGCCCCGCCTGCGGCGAGAGAGGCGGCGGGGGAGCGGGGCAATGTGTCGGCCACCGCGTCCAGGAAGCCGCGCAGCAGCCGCTCCGGGTCGGGCAGCCGTGGCGGTTCCGTGCCCTCCAACGGTACGGCGTGCGCGTCCGGCGGCATCGCGGCGGCGAGTTCACGGACGCGCTCCACGTCCGGCTCGCCCAGCGGACCGGCCCGCCAGGCGTCGTGATCCCCTGTGGAGAGACCGGGCAGCAGCAGCCCGCGTGCGGCCAGTTGCAGGGCGAGAACGGCGGCCGTACCCCAGAACGCCGTCGCCCGATGGGCCTGCGCGGCGGCACGCGCCCGCGTGAGGACCGGCAATGCCGCACGCACCGGAAGCAGGACGGCTCTCACGCGTGTCCGCTCTACGCCGAGGTCACCTGCCAGGATCACGGTCAGGTCGTCGACGGTTCCGGCGGCGACGTCGGGCGGTGCGTCGCCGTCGGGCCGCCAGAACGCCACGCTGCCGGTGCGGGCCGGATCGCCGGGCACGAACACGGCACAGCAACGCGCCAGTTCGGAGATCTCGGAGGGCGTTGCCGCAGGAATCCTCTGAACAGCGATGGTCGCATTCCTCAAATTTGACTACTGGGGTCCGGGCGCCGAGGATACAGCAGGGCGACGGCATACCAAGCATGACTCGGGTATGGTTCAGGTCACTCTGTCGGAGATGCCCGCCCCTCACGGCAGGCGCTGGGGTCATCTGCCCCGCGGGTCTCCTCCCGAGCATGTCCCGCCCCCCGTTTGCGCCTCGCCCGGCCGACGACGAGCGCCTACCGCCCGTGAAGACGAGCGCCTACTGCCCGTGAAATGGGTATCCCCTCTACGGAGACGGGGCTTGTCGACTCGTACCGGCAGGCGCTGATGCACATGTACGAGGCAAGCGAGCCCCCTCAGGGGCGAGTAGGGGTCGCATCTCAGGGACGTATCAGGGTCGCGGTCCGGAACCGTGGGAAGCGCGAACCCGTTTTCACACCAGAGAGCGGCAGTGGCCGCGAAGGAGGCGAACTCATGTCGAGGAACGCGAAGATCGCCGCAGGGGGCGTGGCAGCCGGACTCATCCTGTTGATCTGGTTGCCGTGGTGGGCCGCGCTGCTGATAGTGCTGGGAGTGCCAGCGGCCGCCTATCTCACACTGGACCCCGCGCAGCGGCGCAGGTTGCGCCGCGTCACACGCAAGGAGATCGGCCGCTGAGGCGGCGCCGTCCGGTGCCGAGGCCTTGCCGCGGCTGACGCCGGTTGGCGCAGGGTGATCGGCGTGCCGAACGCCGCCCGGAAGCACAGGCGTCCGGGCGGCGCTCAGCTGGGGCGTACCGCCATCTTGTCGAGCGCTTCGAGGAGGCCGGGCAGCTCCGGGCCCCGGCCCACCGGCAGTACCTCTCCCGGCTCCTCGTCGAGCAGAACGAAGGCGATGTCGTCGGTCCTGGCCACCATCGACCAGCCCGGACCGTCGGCGCGCAGCGTCCGCGCGTCGCCCGGAGCGAAGGAGGAGCGGACGCGGCCGAGGGGCGGAGGCGTCTCCACGTACGCGCGTGCCTCCGCGAGGACCCGCCGGATGCCGGCAAGGGGCTGGCTCACGCTGTCTTCAGTGTGGTCCGGGGCGTCCTCGGCCCGGTTCGCGGTGCCTTCGGCAGGGTCGGTTGCGTCCGCGGCGGCCCGATCCCTGTCCGTCCCGGCCCGGTCCGGCTCGCTCGTCGGTGCCCCGGGCGCCGCGGACCGGCTGCTCGCAGGGGTGAAGTCCTCGTCGCTGAGCTGCTCCCGCCAGATCGCCCACTGGAGCGCGATCTCGTCGGCTCCGAGACGCCGCTGTGCCGGGCCCCACACAGCGGTGTCCGGCGGAGCGAGTGGCGGCCGGTCCGTGAATTCGGGACCCGGGTCGTGCGGGGCGGGTACATCGGGAGCCGCGACGGCGACCGCGAGAGGCCAGCCGGGCAGAGCGGCTACTACCGTGTGCTCCTCCGGTGACAGGTCGTACTCCATTCCGCAGTCCCACGACGCGATCGCGACGGCGACCAGGGAGACGTCGTCGATGACCACCGTCCACCGCGCGCCGTCGCCGTCCTGGCCGAGCACCAGCCCGTAGCCGTCGGCGAGAGGTGCGAGGCCGAGCGCCGCACAGGCTTCCGGATAGTCGTCGCCCAGCACGCTCGGGAACTGCGCGGGCGTCAGCAGGACCGCCGTGAGCACATAGAGCGCGTCGTCCGCGGCGGCGACGGCGTCCTCATCCGTCTCTGCCATCCCAGCCTCCCCATCGGTTCTTCCATCGGCGCGCACCCTAATCCGAGCGGAACGCCCTTGTCACGACTCCCACCCCACCCGGAGCTGCTGCTTTTCTGCCGGACAGGGGGGAATCGGCCAGATGTACCCGCTTCGGTCAGGCTGCCGGGAGCCCGAGGAGTTGCCGGGCCACCGTCCGCGGCGACTCGTCGCGCTCCCTGGCCAGCGCAATGACGGCCCGGCACGCCAGCTCGTTCACCCCGAACGACAGGGCCTCCGGGGACACCCAGGCCACGGCCTCGTCCATCTGGTCCTGGTCGTCCTCCGCGCACGCCGACACATACACCGCGGCGGCCTCGAAGAGATTGTGCGTGCGCTTCTGCTGTCCCGCGCGCGCTTCCGAACGCCAGGAATCGAGGAGTCTGTTGAACGATTTATGGATTCCGCCGAACATGCGGACCACCTTCCCCCCTGTGTGGTTGCCATGGCTGATCGTTCATCTGCTCCTACCAACGTAGAGTTGGAGTTCCGGCGGCAGAAGAGCGCATGTGCGGTAAGGCGCCCCGCACGCCGATGACCGCCCGGTTCAGGCCGACCGGACAGCCAGGGCCAGAAAGCGGGCGTCCTCGTCCATGTACGACGTCATGTGCCACCCGGAACCGGCCAGCAGCGGACCCAGGTTGCCCTCCGCGCGCAGGTCCGCCGGAGTGGTCTGTCTGCCCTGCCTGGCGGCCAGCGCGGCCCTGCCGATCGGGTGGAACAGCGCCAGGGTGCCGCCGGGGCGCACCACACGAGCGAGTTCCCGCAGATTCTCCGCAGGATGCGGCAGGTGCGCGATCAGGCCCGCCGCGAACACCGCGTCGAGAGACTCCGACCGCAGCGGAAGGGCGGCCACGTCGGCGAGCAGCAACCGCCCGTGGAGGCCCCGTCCGGCTCGCACCGCGGCCTCCACCATGGCCGGGGTCAGATCCACCCCCAGAACCACTCCCGAGGCCCCCACGGCGGCGCGCAGCGGCGTCAGGGCCCGCCCGGTGCCACAGCCCGCGTCCAGCACGCGGGCTCCCTCTCGCAGCCCGAGTCCGGCGACCGCGGCCGCGTAGGCGGGCCCGTCGTCGGGGAACCTGCTGTCCCAGTCGGCCGCGCGGGCGGTGAAGAACTCCTGGACATGTGTGTGGTCGTCGCTCATGTTCCGCATGATCCCGCACGGGCGCGAAGTACCCCACGGCGCACACGTTCGAGCTGGACGCGATCGTTCAGACGCCTTTCCCTGTCATATTTCACTACCTTTCGAAATGCGCTCCCTTTGTGCTCCCGTGCCCCCACTAGCGTCCCGTGGTCATGGGACACCTGGACCACGCAGCCTTCGGCTGGCTGACCCCCGTACTGTCGTACGTGATGGCCTGCATAGGCGCCGCCCTCGGGTTGCGCTGCACCGTCCGTGCGCTCGCCGCGACCGGGCGCTCGCGCCGCAACTGGCTCGTCACCGCGGCCTCCGCGATCGGCACCGGTATCTGGACCATGCACTTCGTGGCCATGCTCGGCTTCAGTGTCGGCGGCACCGACATCCGCTACAACGTGCCACTGACCATCCTCAGCCTCCTCGTCGCCATGGCCGTCGTCTCCACCGGGGTCTTCGCCGTCGGTTACGGGCACGACCGCGCCCGCGCGCTCGTCGTCGGCGGACTCACCACCGGGCTGGGCGTGGCGAGCATGCACTATCTCGGAATGGCCGCCGTACGGCTGCACGGTGACGTGAACTACGACCCGGCGCTCGTCGCGCTCTCGGTGGTGATCGCCGTCGCCGCGGCCACCGCGGCCCTGTGGGCGGCACTGAACATCAAGTCGCCGATCGCGGTCACCGTCGCCTCGCTCGTCATGGGGGCAGCGGTCAGCAGCATGCACTACACCGCGATGTTCGCGGTGCACGTGGACGTCACGCCTTCGGGCAAGGCGCTGCCCGGGGCCACGGCGATGCAGTTCATCTTCCCCCTCGCCGTCGGCCTCGGGTCCTATCTCTTCCTGACCTCGGCGTTCGTCGCGCTGTCGCCCACGGCCGGGGAACGCGAGGCATCCGCGTCCGCCCAGCGACCGGCCGAGAGTGTCACTGCCCGTTAGAGGCGCGCTCCGGACCGGCGACGGCCCGCGCGGCACGCCCCCGAACCACCATGAGCGAGGAGGCCATGCGCACACCCCGTAGGACCCTTACAGCCGGCGCCGTCCCGGCGCCCCCGCCCCCGGTGCGCGGACGCCGCGCGCATGCCGGTCCGCCGGCCGACGAAGGCTCCGAAGAGGCCGTCGGTGCCCCGCCCGACGAGATACCCACGCGCGCGGGGCGCCGGCGCCTGCGGCCGGGAACGGTCCGCGCCAAGATCGTCTGCCTGCTGATGGTGCCTGTCGTCTCCCTGCTCGCGCTCTGGGCGTACGCCACCGTCACCACGGCTCAGGACGTCGCCCGGCTGCGGCAGTTGCAACGAGTCGACTCCCAGATGCGCGCCCCGGTCGCCGCCGCTGTCGCCGCGCTCCAGGCCGAACGCGTGGCCGCCGTACGCCAGGCCACCGATCCGTCCGCCGTCCCGGACACCGACCTCAGGACGCTCGGCGAGCGCACCGACCGGGCCGTGGCGAAGCTGCGCCTCGGCGACCGCAACACCGTCGCCGACGGCGAGGAACTGCCCGCCGGGGTCGCCGAGCGCCTGGAGACCTTCGTCGCCGGTGTGGAACAACTGCGCACGCTGCGGGCCTCGCTAGGCGACCGCCGGACAGGATGGGCCGAGACGTACGCGCAGTACACGAGGACCATTTCGGCGGCCTTCGCCGTGGGCGGCTCGCTCACCGGCATCCAGGACGCCGAACTCGGCTCCGACGCGCGCGTACTGCTCGAGTTCTCCCGCGCGGGAGAGGCGCTGGCCCAGGAGGACGCCGTCCTCGCCGGGGCGCGGCTCGGCGGACGTCTCGACGGGCTGCGGCTGCGGCTGTTCACCGGAGCCGTCGACACCCGCCGCACTCTTGTCGAGGCGACCGCCTCCGACCTGCGCGGCCCGGAACGGGCCACCTGGCAGGAACTTGAGGACGGCAGCGAGTACGCCGCTCTGACCGTGGTCGAGGACAAGGTGCTCGGCGCCCGCCCGGGCGTCAGGGCGATCGCCGCCGCACCCGAAGCGACCTGGGCCAAGGCACACGCACGTGTGCAGGGCGGCATGCGGGCCATCGAGGCGGACGCGGGCCATGACGTCGCGGACCGGGCCGACCCCCTCACCCGGGGTCTGCTCACCCCGGCCGGCGCCGCGGTGCTCCTCGGCCTCGCCGCCGTCGCCGCGTCCCTGGTGATCTCCGTACGCATCGGACGCGGCCTCGTCGTCGAGCTGGTGAGCCTGCGCAACGGCGCCCTGGAGATCGCCCGCCACAAACTCCCGCAGGCCATGGAGAAGCTGCGTGCGGGAGAGGAGATCGACATCCGGGCCGAGGCACCCCCCGGTCCACCCGCCGAGGACGAGACCGAACAGGTCGCGGAGGCCCTCGCCACCGTGCACCGCGCCGCCCTGCGCGCCGCCGTGGAACGCGCGGAACTGGCCAGCGGCATCTCCGGGGTCTTCGTCAACCTCGCGCGCCGCAGTCAGGTCCTCGTACACCGCCAACTGAATCTCCTCGACAGCATGGAGCGCAGGTCCGACGACCCGAACGAACTCAGCGACCTGTTCCGGCTCGACCACCTCACCACCCGTATGCGACGCCACGCGGAGAGTCTGATCATCCTCTCCGGAGCGGCACCCGGCCGGGCCTGGCGCATGCCTGTCTCCCTCACGAACGTGGTCCGCGCCGCCGTATCCGAAGTCGAGGACTACGCGCGCGTGGAGGTACGCCAGTTCCCCGAGGCGTCCGTCGCAGGCGCCGCCGTCGCCGACCTCACGCACCTCCTGGCGGAGATCGTCGAGAACGCCGCACAGTTCTCGCCCCCGCACACCAGGGTGCGGATCACAGGCGAACCGGTCGGCAACGGTTACGCCGTGGAGGTCGAGGACCGGGGACTCGGGATGGGCAAGGAGACTCTCGCCGAGGCGAACCGCCGCATCGAACAGTCCGAGGCACTCGACCTGTTCGACAGCGACCGGCTCGGCCTCTTCGTGGTCAGCAGGCTCGCCGCGCGGCACGGCATCAAGGTGCACCTGCGGACATCGCCCTACGGCGGTACCACCGCGGTCGTGCTGCTGCCCACCGCACTGCTGCACGGCGGCGCCGCGGAACCTTCTCCCCGCGCCGCGGTGGACCGGGAGCGAGCCGTCGAGCGCGAATACGCGCGCGTGCCCGCTGTCTCCGTCCCGCCCCAGGAACCGGTACGGGCATCGGCGGACCGCCCCGCACTGGTGGCTCCCGCACAGGCCAAGACCGTGCCCGAAACCCCACCGTCAGGAGTCACCGCCTTGCGGCTGCACCGTCCGCCCGAGGACCCCGGCGACTCGGAGGAGTCCGACGACCTCCCGCGGCGCGTCCGGCAGGCGAACCTCGCCCCCCAACTGCGCGACCAGCGACCCGAAGAGCCGGCCAGCACGTCGGGCTCCCGCAGCGAGGACAAGCGCACCCCCGAGGCCGTACGGGACCGCATGGCGGCCTACCGCGAGGGATGGGTGCGTGGCGGCGGGTCACCCGGCCGCGGGGCCGCCACAGGCCCAGAAACGGGCAGAGACAGCAGCGAAGGAGACCGCGCATGATCAAGGACCCGAGCACGAGGGCAGACCGGCGGTCCGGTGAACTCGACTGGCTGCTGGACGACCTGGTACTGCGCGTCGGCGAGGTCCGGCACGCGGTGGTGCTGTCCAACGACGGACTCGCGGTGGGCGCCTCCACCGATCTCAGGCGTGAGGACGCGGAACACCTCGCCGCGGTCGCCTCCGGTTTTCACAGCCTGGCGAAGGGTGCCGGCCGGCACTTCGGCGCTGGTGGCGTGCGTCAGACGATGGTGGAGATGGACGACGGTTTCCTGTTCGTCGCGGCCGCGGGCGACGGCTCCTGCCTCGCCCTCCTCACCGCCGTGACCGCCGACATAGGCCTCGTCGCGTACGAGATGGCGCGGCTGGTGAAACGCGTGGGCGAGCACCTCCACACGGCGCCGCGGGCAGCGGCGCGCCCGACCGCCGCCGGATGAGGCGAGAGGGCGGTCCGCACAGATGACCGAGCACACGACAGGCCCCCTGCAGGAGCAGGGCAGCCAGTGGTACGACAACGAGGCAGGGCCCCTCGTCCGCCCCTACGCCATGACGGGCGGGCGCACCAAACCCGGCCCCACAGGGGTGCGCTTCGACCTGATCGCGCTTGTCACGCTCGACACGGGCGCACCCAACATGGACGACGACACAGCGCTCGGCCCCGAGCACCGGGCCCTCATCGACCTGTGCCGTGCGGAGACACAGTCCGTCGCCGAACTCGCCGCGGGCGCCAACCTCCTCGTAGGGGTGGTGAGGGTGTTGCTCGGCGACCTTCTGGAACTGGGCTGTGTCACCGTCAGCCGTCCGGTACCGCCCGCGCAGCTGCCCGATGAACGCATCCTGCGCGAGGTGATCGAAGGGCTGAGGGCGCTGTAGATGAGAGACGCGGAACCACGCGCACCACGCCGAGTTGTGCACTCTTCCGGACACCGAAGGGGCGCGAGCCGGTCAGATCGGGCTGATAGTGGTCCAATCACCCGGCGGGGACCAGCAGTTGTCATGATGCTGACCTCGTACACACACAGCGGTGCCGCGCGGACCCACCGAAGGGGCGCGGCGCACACCTACGGACGTCGACCGTTTCCCGCCCTCCCGAGAGAAGTGATCGATGGTCTCCGAGCACTCCGACGCCACGGACGACGAGATGTCCACCCTGGCGTTGAAGATACTGGTCGCCGGCGGGTTCGGCGTGGGCAAGACCACCCTGGTGGGCGCGGTCAGCGAGATCAGGCCGCTGCGCACCGAGGAACTGCTGAGCGAGGCGGGCCAGTTGGTGGACGACACCGACGGCGTGGACCAGAAGGTCACGACGACCGTAGCCATGGACTTCGGCCGCATCACCATCCGCTCAGGTCTCTCCCTGTACCTGTTCGGTACGCCGGGACAGGACCGTTTCTGGTTCCTGTGGGACGAACTGTCGCAGGGCGCCCTCGGCGCCGTCGTCCTCGCGGACACCCGCCGGCTGGAGGACTGCTTCCCCGCGGTGGACTACTTCGAGCACCGGCACATCCCGTTCGTGGTGGCAGTCAACTGCTTCGCGGGCGCGCGCGCCTACGGAGCCCAGGGAGTGTCCCGTGCCCTCGACCTCGACGAGGGCACGCCCGTGGTGCTGTGCGACGCCCGTGACCGCGAGTCGGGCAAGGAAGTTCTGATCCGGCTGGTCGAGTACGCCGGGCGGATGCACACCGCCCGGCTGCTCGACTCCGTGAGCTGACGCGCGAACCACGCGTCTTCTGTGCCACGCGCCCGTCCTGCTTGCTCGCGGGGCGGTCGTGGGGAAGGCTGGCTGACCGGATCCTTCGGCTTGGGGGACCTGCCGCACGGGGAGATCGAAAACATGGCACAGAAGCAAGGACTTGGCTGGCTGCTGGACGATCTGACCGAGCGTGTCGAGCACATACGACATGCGCTGGTCCTGTCGAACGACGGGCTGGTGACGGGCGCGAGCACAGGACTCCGACGTGAGGACGCCGAGCATCTAGCCGCAGTGTCTTCGGGCCTCCACAGCCTGGCGAAGGGCTCGGGACGCCACTTCGGCGCCGGCCGGGTACGCCAGACGATGATCGAGTTCGATGACGCGGTGCTGTTCGTCACGGCGGCCGGCACCGGCAGCTGTCTGTGCGTACTCGGCGCCGCGGAGGCCGACATCGGCCAGATCGCCTACGAGATGACACTGCTCGTCAACCGAGTCGGCGAACACCTCGACGTGGATGCCAGACAACCCGAGCACATTCCCTCAAACGAAGCCTGACCTGCGCATATGGCATTCCGGAGAGAGTTATCCACAGGCTCGTCCGGCCGGAAGCCGAAGCGGCTACGGTTTTTCCCGAGGCCGGCGCACACGGCGCGGGCCATCCACTCCACGGGGGAGACCGACCATGTCCGCCACCGGCATCACGCAACCCACCGAGACCACCGTCGCAGCGGCCACCGGCCCACTCCGAACCGCCGGCGCGCCCTTCGCGCCGAGCCGTGCCGCACGTGAACTCGGACTGAAACGGCGCGAGTTCGATCTCGCGGTCCATCTCGGCTGTGTCCGGACCGTTCCCGACGAAGGGGGCGGCGGCCGACGCGTCGACCGTGACGAGATCGACCGGCTCCGCAACGAGGAACACTTCCCCGAAAGGCTGCGCGAACGCGTCCGGGCGGTGGGTACGGCGGACGGCGCGAAGCTCATGGATGTGACGCCCACCCGGTTCACCCGCCTCGCGCGACTGGGCCTGGTGACGCCGGTGACCTTCTATCTCAACCGGTACCGGGCCGTGGTCTGGCTGTATCTCGCCGACGAACTACGGCAGTTCGCCGCAGGCAGGGACACCGCCCCGCTGCTGACCGGCCGAACCTCCCAGGAGCGGCGGGACCGACTCGAAGCAGGCCTCGACCTTCGGCCCCGAAACTGGCGGGGACGACAACTGGGCTTCCTGCTCCGAGCTGCCGACGACCCGTGGGCGCGGGCTGCGGTCGTGGCGTCCCTCCTCGACCCCACCCAGGTCGCGGAAATCGTCAACGACCCTTACGAACGAGCTTACTTGAACCGCTTCCGGCCGGATCGGCCGACCCATGGCGTACCGGGTTCGCCCGCCACCCTGCTCGCCGAGCGGATCATGACGGCGGACGACCCGGACGAGATCGGCTGGCTCCGCGCAGACCTGAGCCGAACCCTGGCCGAGGCCCGCGACCACCGTCCCGCACCGCGCCCCAAAGTCGAACAGGCCCTGCCCCCGTGCGAAGAGTTTGAACCGGAGCCCCGGCCTCTGCCGTCGGAGCAGGTCGGCCCACCCAAGGCACCCGAGCAACCCGGAACACCCGAGCGAGCACGCGGACTGCTGGGGCGTCTGCGAGGCAGAAACCCACGACCCGCCCGGGACCGCAAGCGCCCCGCGCGAGTCTGACCGGAGGAGACCCCTCAGCCCAGCTTCCGGAACAGCCCCTCCTGGACGACGGAGACGAGCAACCTGCCCTCGACGTCGTAGATCCGGCCGCGGGCCAGCCCGCGCCCGCCCGTGGCGATGGGGGACTCCTGGTCGTACAGGAACCACTCGTCCGCGCGGAACGGCCGGTGGAACCACATGGCATGGTCCAGCGACGCCATGTCGAAGGTCCGCGGGCCGAACAGGGGCTCCACCGGAAGACGGACGGCGTCCAGCAGCGTCATGTCGCTGGCGTACGTCAGCGCGCACGTGTGGACGAGCGGGTCGTCCCCCAGCGGGCCGACCGCGCGCATCCACACCGCGCTGCGCGGCTCCAACTGCTGGACCTCCTCGGTGGTCCAGAGCATGCGGTCCACATAGCGGATGTCGAAGGGCTGACGGCGCGCCATACGCTCGAACTGCTCGGGCAGCGCGCCGAGATGCTCCTTGATCTCCTGGGTGACGTTCGGCAGGGACTCCGGATCGGGGACCTTCCGGGCCGGCGGCAGCTGATGTTCGAAGCTGCCTTCCTCGGGCTTGTGAAAGGAGGCGGTGAGATTGAAGATCGTGCGGCCCTGCTGCACGGCCGTGACCCGACGGGTCGTGAACGACCTGCCGTCACGGACCCGTTCGACCTGGTACACGATCGGTACGCCCGGCCGGCCCGGGCGCAGGAAGTACGCGTGCAGCGAGTGCACCGGACGCTCGCCGTCCGTGGTGCGCCCGGCGGCGACCATCGCCTGGCCCGCCACCTGGCCGCCGAAGACCCGCTGGAGGGATTCGTCGGGACTGCGGCCACGGAAGATGTTGACCTCGATCTGCTCCAGGTTCAGCAGGTCGACGAGTCTCTCGGCTGCGTTCGTCATGGGTGCGATTCTCCTGTGCTCACAGCTGACCGACGTCGGTGATCTTGACGACAGCACGGCCCTCCGCGTCGGAGGCCACGAGGTCGACCTCCGCGCTGATGCCCCAGTCATGGTCGCCGTTCGGGTCGGCGAAGGCCTGCCGGACGCGCCACAGCCTGTTCTGCGGCTCCTCCTCGATCATCAGCAGCCGGGGACCGCGGGCGTCGGGGCCGGTACCGAGGTCCTCGTACTCGTCCCAGTACTTGTCCATAGCCTCGCCCCACGCGTCGGCGTCCCAGCCGGCCTCGGCGTCCAGCTCACCCAGCACCTCCACCTGGTCGAGCGCGGCCAGTTCGACACGGCGGAACATGGCGTTGCGCACGAGGACACGGAAAGCCCGCGCGTTGGCCGTGACCGGCTTGACCTGGTCGGCCTTCTCCTGGGCCTCCTCGGCGGTCATCACCTCCGGGTTGGCGAGCTGCTCCCACTCGTCCAGGAGGCTGGAGTCGACCTGGCGCACCATCTCGCCCAGCCAGGCGATCAGATCCTCCAGGTCCTCCGACTTGAGGTCGTCCGGGACGGTGTGGTCGAGGGCCTTGAAGGCGCCGGCGAGGTATCGCAGCACGATGCCTTCGGTGCGCGCCAGCTCGTAGTGGGACACCAGCTCGGTGAACGACATGGCCCGTTCGTACATGTCACGGATGACGGACTTGGGGGAGAGCGGATGGTCACCGACCCACGGGTGGCTCTTGCGGTACGTGTCGTAGGCGTGGAAGAGCAGCTCCTCCAGCGGCTTCGGGTACGAGACGTCCTGGAGGCGCTCCATGCGCTCCTCGTACTCGACGCCGTCCGCCTTCATCGCCGCGACGGCCTCACCGCGCGCCTTGTTCTGCTGGGCCGCGAGGATCTGGCGCGGATCGTCCAGCGTGGACTCGACCACCGACACCATGTCCAGTGCGTACGACGGCGACTCCGGGTCCAGGAGCTCGAACGCGGCCAGCGCGAAGGTGGACAGCGGCTGGTTGAGCGCGAAGTCCTGCTGGAGATCGACGGTCAGGCGCACGATGCGGCCGGTCGCGTCCGGCTCGTCGAGCTTCTCGACGACGCCGCCGTCCAGCAGCGAGCGGTAGATGGCGATCGCGCGCCGGATGTGCCGCAGCTGCTGCTTGCGCGGCTCGTGGTTGTCCTCCAGAAGGTGACGCATAGCGTCGAAGGCGTTGCCGGGGCGGGCGATCACCGACAGCAGCATCGTGTGGGTCACCCGGAAGCGGGACGTCAGCGGTTCCGGATCGGAGGTGATCAGCTTGTCGAAGGTGTTTTCCGTCCAGCCGACGAACCCCTCGGGTGCCTTCTTGCGGACCACCTTGCGGCGTTTCTTGGGGTCGTCGCCGGCCTTGGCGAGCGACTTCTCGTTCTCGATGACGTGCTCGGGCGCCTGCGCGACGACGAAGCCCGCCGTGTCGAAGCCCGCACGGCCCGCCCGGCCGGCGATCTGGTGGAACTCACGCGCGCGCAGGGTCCTTACACGATTGCCGTCGTACTTCGTCAGCGCTGTGAACAGCACCGTGCGGATGGGCACGTTGACGCCGACGCCAAGTGTGTCCGTGCCGCAGATGACCTTCAACAGGCCTGCCTGGGCCAGCTTCTCCACCAGACGGCGGTACTTGGGGAGCATGCCGGCGTGATGGACGCCGATGCCGTGGCGGACGTAACGGGACAGGTTCTGGCCGAACTTGGTGGTGAAGCGGAAGTTGCCGATCAGCTCGGCGATCCTGTCCTTCTCCTCGCGCGTGCACATGTTGATGCTCATCAGCGCCTGTGCCCGCTCCACCGCCTGCGCCTGCGTGAAGTGCACGATGTAGACGGGCGCCTGCCTGGTCTCCAGCAGCTCCGTCAGCGTCTCGGTCATCGGTGTCAGCTTGTACTCGTACGACAGCGGGACCGGGCGGGTCGCCGAGCGGACCACCGAGGTCGGGCGGCCGGTGCGGCGGGTGAGGTCCTTCTCGAACATCGAGACGTCGCCCAGCGTCGCCGACATCAGGATGAACTGTGCCTGCGGCAGCTCCAGGATCGGGATCTGCCAGGCCCAGCCGCGGTCGCCCTCGGCGTAGAAGTGGAACTCGTCCATCACGACCTGGCCGACATCCGCCTGCTTGCCGTCGCGCAGCGCGATGGACGCCAGCACCTCGGCCGTGCAGCAGATGACGGGAGCGTCGGAGTTGACGGACGCATCGCCGGTCAGCATGCCGACGTTCTCCGTGCCGAAGATCTTGCACAGCTCGAAGAACTTCTCCGAGACCAGCGCCTTGATCGGCGCCGTGTAGAAGGTGACCTCGTCCCGGGCCAGCGCGGCGAAGTGCGCACCCGCCGCGATCATGCTCTTGCCGGACCCGGTTGGCGTCGACACGATCACGTTCGCACCCGACACCACCTCGATCAGCGCCTCCTCCTGATGCGGATAGAGCGTGAGACCGCGCTCCTGGGCCCACGACTCGAAGGCTTCGTAGAGGGCGTCGGGGTCTGCGGTCTGCGGCAGCTGATCGATGAGTGTCACGCCCCCATCTTGCCTGTGATCCCAGGTGATGGGGGAATCGGATGCCCGCGCGAAGATCACGGCAGCTACGCTGTGTCGCCGACGGAGGGTCAGCGAACCCGGTCAACTGGACAGCGGCGTACGAGGAATAGGGCGGGACACGGCCATGATGGGACCAGCACACTCACTCTCGGGGGCCGCTGCCTGGCTCGGTGTCGGAGCCGCCGCGGCGGCGGCCGGCAAGCCGATGCCCTGGCCGGTCGTCCTGGTCGGTGCCCTGATCTGCGCCGGTGCCGCACTCGCCCCGGACCTCGACCACAAGGCGGCGACCATCTCGCGCGCCTTCGGACCGATCTCGCGCGGGCTGTGCGAGATCGTCGACAAGCTCTCGTACGCCGTCTACAAGGCGACGAAGAAGCAGGGCGACCCGCGCCGCTCGGGTGGGCACCGGACGCTGACGCACACCTGGCTGTGGGCCGTCCTGATCGGTGCGGGCGCCTCCGTCGCGGCGATCACCGGCGGGCGCTGGGCGGTCCTGGCCATCCTCTTCGTGCACATCGTGCTCGCCATCGAAGGCCTGCTGTGGCGGGCGACGCGCGGGTCCAGCGCCGACATCCTGGTCTGGCTGCTGGCAGCGACCAGCGCCTGGATCCTGGCCGGCGTCCTGGACAAGCCGGGCAACGGCGCCGACTGGCTGTTCACCGACCCGGGGCAGACGTACCTGTGGCTCGGGCTGCCGGTCGTGCTCGGCGCGCTGGTGCACGACATCGGGGACGCGCTGACGGTGTCCGGCTGCCCCGTCCTGTGGCCGATCCCGATCGGCCGCAAGCGCTGGTACCCGATCGGCCCGCCGAAGGCGCTGCGGTTCCGGGCGGGCAGCTGGGTCGAGTTGAAGGTGCTCATGCCGGCGTTCATGCTGCTCGGGGGAGTGGGCTGCGCGGCGGCGCTCAACTTCATCTGATCCGCCCGGCGCTCTCTGCTGAGACAGCCGTCTCAGTTCTCACCCTGCCCGCCGCCGTAGCGCCGTTCGAAGGCGGCGACGCGGCCCTCGGTGTCCACCGTCCGGGCCTTGCCCGTGTAGAAGGGGTGGCTCTCCGAGGAGATCTCCACGTCCACGACCGGGTACGTCTCGCCGTCGTCCCATTCGATGGTCTGCTCGCTCGTCGCGGTGGACCTGGTCAGGAAGGCGTATCCGGCGGCCCGGTCGCGGAACACGACCGGGTGGTAGGCGGGCTGCTTGTCCTGCTGCATGAGTGTGCTCCTCGCTCGCACGGTCGGCCCTGCCGGGCCTTTGCGTCAGGGGGAAGGTCAGCCGGACAGGGCGTCCTCGTCGACGATGTGCATCGCGGCCTCCTCGGCCGAGGCCGCGGCGCCGTCGATGCCCACATCGGTGGCGATCAGCCCGCTCTCCCCGTCCTCGTGCGCGCCTTCGTTGGGAGCCACCAGGCGACCGGAGCGGGCGGCGCCCACCTCGTTGTCCAGCGGCTCACCGTCCGTGCCCGCGCAGTCGCCGATGCCGTCGCCGTCCGGTGCCGCGATGTCCGGCAGCTCCTCGGCGAGGCGCTGGTCCAGGGTCTCGCCCTGCCGGCGCTCCGCCGCCGTCACACCGGTGCGCTCCACCGCCCAGGGCCGGTCCGGAGGAGACCAGCCACGGTCGAGGGGGTCACTGACCCCGTCGGTGACCAGGGTGTCCTCGCCGTCCAGCAGACCCGCGTCGTCCTGTACCTCGGATCCGTCGGGCTGGTAGACGTCGTCTCCCCATCCCTCGTCACTGTCCACGGGTACCTCCAGGTGCGTGGGGACCGGCCCCGGCGCCGCCCACAGGGACGGGCAGCCGCTTCCAGCGTTCCACCCACCATCGGGACCGCGCAACGGGACGAAGCCGACCCGGCCCCGCCCCGCCGCCCGGTCACCGGTGTGTCACCCGTGCCACGACCGCCACAGGGCGGCGTACGCCCCGTCCGCCGCGACCAGCTCGTCGTGGTTTCCCAGCTCGCTGATCCGGCCGTTCTCCACGACGGCGATGACGTCCGCGTCATGGGCCGTGTGCAGCCGGTGGGCGATGGCGACGACCGTACGGCCGTCCAGGACCCTGGCCAGGGACCGTTCCAGATGGCGCGCCGCGCGTGGGTCGAGGAGCGAGGTCGCCTCGTCGAGGACCAGCGTGTGCGGGTCGGCCAGAACCAGCCGGGCCAGCGCGATCTGCTGGGCCTGCGCCGGGGTGAGCGCGCATCCGCCCGAGCCGACCTCGGTGTCCAGGCCCTCGTCCAGTGCCCGGGCCCAGCCGTCCGCGTCGACAGCGCCCAGGGCTGCCCACAGCTCGGCGTCCGCCGCTTCCGTCCGGGCGAGGAGCAGGTTGTCGCGCAGGGAACCGACGAAGACGTGGTGTTCCTGGTTGACCAGCGCGACGTGCGAGCGGACCTCCTCGGCGGGCATTTTCGACAGCTCGGCACCGCCGAGGGTGACGTTGCCGGTCCGGGGCGCGTAGATCCCCGCGAGCAGCCTGCCCAGCGTGGACTTGCCCGCGCCCGAGGGCCCCACCAGGGCCAGCCGGGTGCCGGGCGCGACCTCCAGGGACACCTTGCGCAGAACATCCACGCCTTCCCGGTACCCGAAGTGCACCTGGTCCGCGTGCACGTCCCGCCCGTCCGGGGCCAGCGAGGGGTCACCGGCGTCCGGCTCGATGTCCCGGACCCCGACCAGCCGGGCCAGCGACACCTGGGCGACCTGGAGCTCGTCGTACCAGCGCAGGATGATCCCCACCGGGTCGACGAGCATCTGGGCGAGCAGCGCGCTCGTGGTCAGCTGACCCACGCCGATCCAGCCCTGGAGCACGAAGACCCCGCCGATCATCAGCACCGAGCACAGCACGGTCACATGGGTGGCGTTGATCACCGGGAAGAGCGCACACCGCAGCCAGAGCGTGTAGCGCTCCCAGGCCGTCCACTCCCTGACCCGCCGGTCCGACAGTTCGATCCGGCGTTCGCTCAGGCGGTGGGCCTCGATGGTCCGCCCGGCGTCCACGGTCTCCGCCAGCACAGCGGCGACAGCGGCGTACCCGGCGGCCTCCGAGCGGTAGGCGGACGGTGCGCGCCGGAAGTACCAGCGGCAGCCGACCACCAGCAGCGGTACGGCGAGGAGCACGGCCGGCGCCAGCGGCGGCGCCGTGACGACGAGGCCGCCGAGCAGCAGAGCCGCCCACACCACGCCGATCGCGAGCTGCGGCACGGCCTCGCGCATCGCGTTGGCGAGCCGGTCGATGTCGGTCGTGATACGGGAGAGCAGGTCGCCCGTGCCCGCCCGCTCCAGCACGCCGGGCGGCAGCCCGACGGACCGGACGAGGAAGTCCTCGCGCAGATCGGCCAGCATCCGCTCGCCGAGCATCGCGCCCCGCAGCCGCACCTGCCGCACGAACACGGCCTGTACGAGCAGCGCGACGGCGAACAGGCCGACGGTGAGCTCCAGACGGAGTTCGCGGGCGTCGTGCGAGACCCGCTCGACGAGGTCGCCCAGCAGGTACGGGCCGGCCATGGAGGCCACCACGGAAACCGTGTTGACGGCGACCAGCAGCAGGAAGGCACGGCGGTGCCTGCGGAACAGTTCGGCCACGTAGGCGCGTACGGTGGCGGGGGCGCCGACCGGCAGGGTGCTCGCCGTGGTCGGGGCCGCCGGGTCGTACGCCGGTGGCGCCACGCCGATCATGCTGTCTCTCCGATTTCCTTGAGCTCTTCCAGCTCTTCCAGCTCTTCCAGGTCGTCGCCGATGGCCGTCTCGTCCTCGGTCTCCCGGGTCACCACGGCCCGGTACCGCGGTTCCTTGTGGACCAGCTCGCGGTGCACGCCGACCGCTGCGACCTCGCCCTCGTGGACCAGCACGACGCGGTCCGCGTGGTCCAGGAGCAGCGGCGAGGAGGTGAACACGACGGTCGTCCGGCCGGTCCGCAACTCCCGTACCCCGTCCGCGATCCGTGCCTCGGTATGCGAGTCGACGGCCGACGTCGGTTCGTCGAGGACGAGCACCTCGGGGTCAGTGATCAGCGACCGCGCCAGCGCCAGCCTCTGCCGCTGCCCGCCCGACAACGACCGCCCGCGCTCGGTGATCCGCGCGTCCAACGGGTCGTCGGCATCCAGCGACCCCTGCACGAGCGCCTCCAGCACGTCCCCGCACTGCGCGGCGGCCAGCGCCTCGGCGGCGCTCACCGCACCCGAGGCGGGCACGTCGAGCAGTTCGCGCAGCGAACCGGAGAGCAGCACCGGGTCCTTGTCCTGGACGAGGACGGCCGTGCGGGTGCTGGAGAGCGGCAGCTCGTCGAGCGGTACACCCCCGAGGAGCGCCGACGTGCCCTTCTCGGACGGATGCCCGCCCAGCCGCTCCGCCAGCAGACCAGCGGCGTCCGGATCGCCGCACACCACGGCGGTCAGACACCCGGCGGGTGCCAGCAGCCCGGTCGAGGGGTCGTACAGATCCCCGGCCGGTACCACCGCCTCGCGCGAGCCCGTCGTGTCCGTGGCGCGCTCCAGGGACAACACCCGTGCGGCCCGTTTGGCGGAGGGCCGAGAGAAGGAGTACGCCATGGCGATCTCCTCGAAGTGCCGCAGCGGATAGGTGAGGAGCATGACGGCGCTGTACACGGTGACCAGTTCGCCGACGGTGATCCGGCCCTGTCTGGCCAGATGCACGCCGTGCCAGACGACCACGATCATCAGCAGACCCGGCAGCAGCACCTGGATCGCCGAGATCAGCGCCCACATTCGGGCGCTGCGCACAGCCGCGTGGCGGACCTCCTGCGATGCCGTGCGATAGCGGTCGAGGAACAGTTCCTCGCCGCCGATGCCGCGCAGCACCCGCAGTCCCGCGACGGTGTCCGAGGCGAGTTCGGTCGCGCGGCCCGCCTTCTCGCGCTGGAAGTCGGCCCGTCGGGTCGCCCGCGGCAGCAGCGGCAGTACGGCGATGGCGAGGAGCGGGACTCCCACGGCGACAATGATGCCGAGGGCCGGCTGGTACACGTACAGGCCGACGCAGACCAGTACGACGGTCAGCGCGGCGGCGGTGAACCGCGAGACGGCCTCCACGAACCAGCCGATCTTCTCCACGTCCCCCGTGGAGACCGCGACGATCTCACCGGCCGCGACCCGCCGCGTCAAAGCGGAGCCCAGCTGGGCGGTCCTGCGGGCCAGCAGCTGCTGGACGCGGGCCGCCGCCGTGATCCAGTTGGTGACCGCGGCCCGGTGCAGCATGCTGTCGCCGAGTGCGATGGCGATGCCGCACAGCACCATCAGCCCGCCCGCGAGGGCCAGCCGCCCGCCGGAGCGGTCGACGACGGCCTGGACGGCGAACCCGACGCCGAACGGCAGCCCGGCGACGGCGACGAAGTGCACCAGTCCCCAGGCGAGTGCGGTGAACTGCCCGCCGAGCTGGTTGCGGAAGAGCCACCACAGAAATCTGGGGCCCGAGCGCGCGTCCGGCACACCCGGGTCGGGATAAGGAAGGTCCTGGATCTTCATGACGTCCCAGTGGCTCGCATCTCGCATGAGGGGGTGAAGTGGGGTGGACGGGGTTGATGTGGGGGTCGGAAGGGCCGGGCAGGCCGACAACGGGCCGTGAAAGGTTCGCGTCATTGCGTGGCAGGAGGCAAACGGTTTTCCGGCAAGAGGCGTGGATTCGGTCCGATTGGCGGTTGTTCGCCTTATTGCCGCGCGGGGCCGACTGCCCGTAGAACACCGGCCATGAGAAGCCGGATCGTCATGTCCATGCCTGCCGGAGCGACCCTCCTGGGGAGCACCCTCGCAGGAGTGAACCCCGCTCAGTCCGCCGAGGCGGCGGCCCGGCCCGTCGACGTGCCGGCCGAGTTCGGCACCGACTGGCACGACCCGGTCACCGCTGCGCCCCCGGTCGCCAGGCCCATCGGTTCCACTTCCTGCGAAGTCACCGTCGCCGAGCCCAGTTCAAGGACTTGACGCCCTAGGAGGGCACGTACAGGCCGCCGAGCGGATGCGGCACGAGTTGGGGAAAGGTCGTGCCGCGGATGGACGGCGAGATCAAGGGCCGTCAGTACGACCGCCTCGGCTACCTCCACATCGGCGGCGCCGAACTCCTCCGTACCTCCACTCCGCAGCCCTCGCCCGACGGCATCTCCTGGTCCGTCGAGAAGGACGTCACGCGCTACAGCGACACCCTGAGCACGGCCCAGCCCGTGGAGTTGCTCATCGGAAACGTTGTCAACGACACCTACACCGGCATCCTCGACGTCAGGGTCACACTGACGTTCTACCCGGGGACACCCGCCGCGCAGGCGACGCCCGACCGCCTCCTCACCCTCCAGAACGGCACCTCACCACCCCGCGCAACAGCGAACGCATCGTCGACGAGGTGTACGCGACCGGCTCCGGAGGCGGCTGCGAGGAGTACTGGTATCTCACGGTCCCCGATACCGCCCCCTACTCCTGCAGGGCAACGGACGGCCCGTACCGCGAGGTGCAGATCAAGGTCGACGGCAGACTGGCCGGAATCGCCGCCCCCTTTCCGGCCGTGTGGACCGGCGGCTGGTCCCATCCCTTTCTCTGGTACGTGATTCCGGGACCGCGTGCCTTCGGCATCAAACCCATCGCATACGATCCGACTCCCTTTGCCGGGCTCCTCAACGACGGCCGCCCGCATGACGTGGAGGTCTCCGTCGTCGGCGTCCCGGAAGGACAGTCGGGCAGGAGCACTCCCGTGAACGTCCTCGTCTGGCAGGACGCGGAGCGCGCGCGGGTCACCGGTGGACTCACCGCCCACCATGCGGGCGCCCTTGCCAACTCCTCGACGTACACGCCCGGTTCGGCCGACGAACAGCACCGCCTCGACACCGACTGCGCACCGGCTGACCGTCGCCGGATACGTCGCACCTCGCACGGCCGGGTCGCCACCACCGTCAGCCGCGCTCTCGCCAACACCTCCGTGCACCGCTGGACCGACGGCGAGAACAACGACGGGCTGACCGCCACCTGGACGGACGCCGAGATCGTCACCACCGACGGGCGCGCGCCGGCCAGGACGACCCGCACACACCGGACGTACATCATGGACGGCACAACAACCCTCGGGGCGGGCGACCGGCTGCGGACCGTGCTGACACTCGGCGACCGGGAGGCCGTCACCGAGACCTCCGGTGGCCGGCGTACGGCGTGGTCGTGGCTCGACGACGCGTACGCGGGCGACGCGACGTATACGGCGAACGTGCCGCGAGACCGGCGCCACGCCGTCGGGACACGGGTGAGCGCTACCAGCTGTACGGCTCGGCCGGATGCCACGACCGTTCGCTGGTGACCGTGCAGGGGGTGGCCACGGAGGACCGGAACCGCTGCTGACGGTGCTGTGTGCGTGCTGTGGGGGCGGCCGATGATTTACCTGGCCGTTATACGCAGGTTGCAGACGAGGCGAACAGCTCCTCAATAGTGAGTGCGAAGCGGAAGTACTTTTCCGCATCCCAGAAATCCTTGGAGGAGTGCTCGTGCCGCAGTCCGTACCGTCCCTGCCGCGACGCGTCGCACGCATACTGCGTACCTCACTGTTCGCGCAGGTTGCCTGCGCGCTGGTGCTCGGAATCGTCGTCGGAAAACTGTGGCCCGACGTGGCCACGGATCTTCAGCCGCTCGGCGACGGTTTCACCCGGCTCATCAAGACGATCATCTCGCCGCTCGTGTTCTGCGTGGTCGTCGTCGGCATCGCCAAGGCCGGAGATCTCAAGGCGTTCGGCCGGATCGGGCTCAAGGCCCTGATCTGGTTCGAGGTGGCCAGCACGCTCGCCCTGATCATCGGGCTCCTCGCTGCCAACGTTGTCCAGCCCGGCTCGGGCATGAACGTGGACCCGTCCACGCTCAACACCTCGGCGGTCGACGCGAAGACGGGTGGCGGCTCGCTGCCCACGACGACCCAGTTCATCGTCAACGCGATTCCGACCAGTTTCATCGGCGCCTTCGCCGAGAACGAGCTGCTCCAGGTGCTGATCCTGGCCTGCCTGGTGGGCGCCGCGCTGCTGCACCTCGGTCACACCAGGGTGCCGAAGGTCCTGCCCGCCATCGAGCAGGCCCAGGAGATCATCTTCGCGGTCGTCGGCTTCATCATGCGGCTCGCCCCGATCGCGGTCTTCGGCGCGATGGCCGTCCTGATCGGCCAGTACGGCCTCGGCGTGATCGAGACGTACGCCAAGCTGATCGTCCTCTGCTACGCGGCTGCCGCGCTCTTCATCGCGCTGCTCGCCGTCGCTCTCAAGATGGTCACCGGGCTCAGCCTCTGGAAGTTCCTCCGCTACATCCGCGAGGAGATGCTCCTCGCGCTCGGCACCGCCTCCACCGAGTCCGTCATGCCGCGCGTGATGCTCAAGCTGCGCAAGGCCGGTGCCCGTGATGACGCGGTGGGGCTGGTGCTGCCGACGGGGTACTCCTTCAACCTCGACGGCGCGTCGCTCTATCTCTCCATCGGAACCCTGTTCATCGCCCAGGCCGTGGGCGTGGACCTCACCGTCGGCCAGCAGATCACCGTGATCCTGGTGCTCATGCTCACCAGCAAGGGCATGGCCGGCATCCCCGGTTCGGCCTTCCTCGCCCTGTCCGCGACCGCTTCCTCGCTCGGGGCCATCCCGGCCGGCGCCGTCGCCCTGCTGCTCGGCGTCGACCGCATCATGGACTCGATGCGCGTCGTCACGAACCTGCTCGGCAACTGCGTCGCCGTCTTCGCGGTCTCCCGCTGGGAGGGCGCGCTGGACCTGGAGCGCGCCAAGAAGGTGCTGGACCGCGAGATCGTGATCTCCGAAGAGGACGATGCGGCCGACGGGGCCGACGTGAAGGAACCTGTGAAGGCGATGGTCCCGGCCCGGATGTCCGAAGCCAAGGAGCCCGCGAGCTGACCTGCGGCAGTGGTATGTGAACGGGCCGTGGGTCCGTCTCCAGCAGTCCTGGAGGCGGACCCACGGCCCGTTTTCCGTGGGTGACCGTGCCACCCCGGTCTCAGCAGCGCCGCTCGGGCGGCGCGCCGGTCCCGTCCATGAGCGTGTCCAGCAGCCCGCCCAGCACCGCGCGCTGCTCGTCCGTCAGCGGCGCGAGGATCTCCTCCGCCGCCGCCCGGCGCGCCCCGCGCAGCTCGCTCAGCGCCTTGTGTCCGTCGTCCGTGAGTTCGATTCGGATCACCCTGCGGCTGTCCGCATCGGGCACCCGGCGCACCTTCCCGCTCACCTCCAGCGCGTCCACCAGCGTCGTCACCGCCCGGGGAACCACCTCCAGGCGCTCCGCCAGATCGGCCATCCGTGGCGGAGAACCGTGGTGCTGGAGATGATGCGAGAGGGTACGCAGTAGCCGCGACTGGGCCGGGGTGATACCGACTCCGCGCTGTTCCAGCTGGTGCTTGTGGATGCGGTGCAGACGGCGGGTCAGGCTCAGCAGCTGGTCGGCGAGTGGACCGTCGGCGTCGGGGGAACTCATGCGGGAACAATATCAGGACGCAGTTCATTGTGAGCTTAGGTAACAATGAGCTATGCTCCGCCAGTCGTCATCACCAAACCTCCCGAAGG
Organism: Streptomyces sp. ADMS; assembly: GCF_033441795.1. NCBI lineage: Bacteria > Bacillati > Actinomycetota > Actinomycetes > Kitasatosporales > Streptomycetaceae > Streptomyces > Streptomyces sp. ADMS. Next base: position 26,945 of record NZ_JAVFVX010000027.1, read on the forward strand.
AGCCCATGAAACCCGACCGCCCCGCCTGGACCCCGTCCGCCGACTCGGCGGACCAGCCGCGCCAGGTCCGCCGCATCCTGAAACTCTTCCGCCCCTACCGCGGCCGGCTCGCCGTCGTCGGACTGCTCGTCGCCGCGGCGTCCCTCGTCTCCGTCGCCACCCCCTTCCTCCTGAAGGAGATCCTCGACGTCGCGATCCCCGAGGGTCGCACCGGACTGCTCAGCCTGCTCGCCCTCGGCATGATCCTCAGCGCCGTCCTCGGCGGCGTTCTCGGTGTGCTGCAGACCCTGATCTCCACGACCGTCGGTCAGCGCGTCATGCACGACCTGCGCACCGCCGTCTACAGCCGCCTGCAGAGCATGTCGCTGGCCTTCTTCACCCGCACCCGCACGGGCGAGGTCCAGTCCCGCATCGCCAACGACATCGGCGGTATGCAGGCCACCGTCACCTCCACCGCGACCTCCCTGGTCTCCAACTTCACCAGCGTCGTCGCCACGATCGTCGCGATGGTCGCTCTCGACTGGCGCCTGACCGTCGTCTCGCTGCTCCTGCTGCCGGTGTTCGTCTGGATCAGCCGCCGCGTCGGCAACGAACGCAAGCGGATCACCACCCAGCGTCAGAAGCAGATGGCCGCGATGGCCGCCACGGTCACCGAGTCGCTGTCGGTCAGCGGTATCCTGCTCGGCCGCACGATGGGCCGCTCCGACTCGCTCACACGGTCCTTCGCCGAGGAGTCCGAAATCCTGGTCGGCCTCGAAGTGCGCTCCAGCATGGCCGGCCGCTGGCGGATGGCCGTCATCGGAATCGTCATGTCCGCCATGCCCGCCGTCATCTACTGGGCCGCGGGCCTCGCCCTCCAGTTCGGCGGCCCGTCCGTCTCGATCGGCACACTCGTCGCCTTCGTCTCGCTCCAACAGGGCTTGTTCCGGCCGACCGTCAGCCTGCTGAGCACCGGCGTCCAGATCCAGGCCTCGCTCGCGCTCTTCCAGCGCATCTTCGAGTACCTCGACCTGCCCATCGACATCACCGAGCCCAAGAACCCGGTCCACCTCGACACCGTCAAGGGCGAAGTCCGGCTGGAGAGCGTCGAGTTCCGCTACGACGACAAGAGCCGGCCGATCCTCGACGGCGTCGACATCACCGTCCCGGCGGGCGGCAGTCTGGCCGTCGTCGGCCCGACCGGCGCCGGCAAGTCCACGCTGGGCCACCTCGTGCCGCGGCTGTACGACGTGACGGGCGGCCGCGTCACCATCGACGGCGTCGACGTCCGCGACCTCGACTTCGACACGCTCGCCCGGGCTGTCGGCGTCGTCTCCCAGGAGACGTACCTCTTCCACGCCACGGTCGCCGACAACCTGCGCTTCGCAAAACCGGACGCCACCGACGAGGAACTGCACGCGGCGGCGCGGGCGGCCCAGATCCACGACCACATCTCCGGCCTGCCCAACGGGTACGAAACGGTCGTCGGCGAGCGCGGCCACCGCTTCTCGGGCGGTGAGAAACAACGCCTCGCCATCGCCCGTACGATCCTGCGCGACCCGCCCGTCCTCATCCTCGACGAGGCGACCAGCGCCCTGGACACCCGTACGGAGCACGCCGTCCAGGAGGCCATCGACGCCCTGTCGGCCGACCGCACCACGCTCACCATCGCGCACCGCCTGTCCACCATCAGAGGTGCCGACCAGATCGTGGTCCTGGACTCCGGGCGCGCGGTCGAACGGGGCACGCACGAGGAGCTGCTGCGCCAGGACGGGCGGTATGCGGCCCTGGTGCGCCGGGACGCCCAACTGGAGCCGACCGGGTGACGTGCACGGTCGGACAAGATGAAGATATGTCGGGTTTATAGGGTTTTGCGGGTTACCGTGCCCGCATGCAGATGAACACTCCGTCACGGAGCACGATTCGACTGACGCGCCGTGGCCGGGCCGTCCTCATCGCGACCGGGGCAGTCGTCGCGGCCACCGCCGTGGCGGTGCCACTGCTGAGCGTCGAGAGTGAAGGGGACACCCGGCCGACCTCCCTCCTCATCCCGGAGGGCTGGCGTTCGATCCAGGTGTACGAGGCGGTCGACAAGGCCCTCGCCCTGCCGGCCGGGAGCACGAAGAAGTCGCTCGGCAAGGCCCGGCTGAATCTTCCGAACGATGCCGAGGGCAATCCCGAGGGGTATCTCTTCCCGGCGACCTATCCGCTGAAGGAGAAGGCCACCCCGGAGTCCCTGCTGTCGTTCATGGTCGAAACCGCGAACCAGAAGTTCGGCGGGGCGCCGGTCACCGCCGGGGCTCAGCGCAACTCCATGAACGTCTACCAGGCGGTCACCATCGCGAGCATCGTCCAGGCGGAGGCCGCCGGCAAGCAGGACATGGGGAAGGTGGCCCGAGTCATCTTCAACCGCCTTGAGCGCGGGATGCCGCTCCAGATGGACTCGACCATCAACTACGCGCTGAACAGGGCCACGCTCACGACGACGGCGGCCGACACCCGTCTGAACAGCCCGTACAACTCCTTTCAGCGCATGGGTCTGCCGCCCACGCCGATCGCCAACCCCGGTGAGGAGGCGATGCGCGCCGCCATCAACCCGACCCAGGGTGACTGGCTGTACTTCGTCACCGTCAAGCCCGGCGACACCCGCTTCACCGCCGACTACGCCGAACACCAGCGCAACGTCGCCGAGTTCAACCAGAACCAGAAGAACCAGAAGAAACCGGAGAGCGGGCAGCCCGCCAGGTGACCTGACGGGCCAGCGGACCGTACGGGACGTCAGACAGCGGCCGGCTCTTGGTCGAGCAGCCGCCGGATGTCCCGTACGGCCGAACGCCCGGCCCGGTTGGCGCCGATCGTGCTCGCGGAGGGACCGTATCCGACCAGATGGACGCGCGGATCGGCGACCGCGCGCGTCCCCTCGACACGGATGCCGCCGCCGGGCTCGCGCAGCCGGAGCGGCGCAAGATGGTCGATCGCGGCCCGGAATCCCGTCGCCCAGAGGATCACGTCCGCATCGACACGCCGGCCGTCGGCCCACGCGACCCCGTCCGGGGTGATCCGGTCGAACATGGGACGCCGGTCGAGGACGCCGTCGGCGAGGGCCGTCCGGATCGCGTCGTCGAGGGGGAGTCCGGTGACCGACACGACGCTCTTCGGCGGCAGGCCCTGGCGTACCCGCTCCTCGACGAGGGCGACGGCCTCCCGCCCGAACTCCTCGGTGAAGGGCCCCTCTCGGAAGACCGGCGGACGCCGGGTCACCCATGTGGTCTCGGCGGCGTACGGAGCGATCTCCATCAGATGCTGGGTACCGGACGCACCCCCGCCCACCACGACCACCCGCAGCCCGGCGAACTCCTTGGGCCCCGGGTACTGCGCGGTGTGCAACTGCCGCCCCCGGAAGACCTCCTGTCCCGGATAGCGCGGCCAGAACGGCCGGTCCCACGTGCCGGTGGCATTGATCAGCGCCCGCGCGGACCAGACACCGCCCGAGGTCTCGACGAGCAGCCGCCCGTCTCCGTCCCCCTCACGCACCGCCCGTACCTCCACCGGCCGGCGCACCTTCAGGTCGAAGGTGCGCTCGTAGCTGTCGAAGTACGCGCCGATGACCTCGGCGGACGGCCGCGCCGGATCGGCGTCCGTCAGCTCCATGCCGGGCAGCGCGTGCATCCCGTGCACCTTGCCGTAGGTGAGGGACGGCCAGCGGAACTGCCAGGCGCCACCGGGATGCGGGGCATGGTCGAGCACCACGAAGCCGCGCTCCGGCGCGGAACCCGTGCGCTGCAGGTGATAGGCGCTGGACAGACCGGCCTGACCGGCGCCTATGACGACGACATCGACTTCTTGTACACCCTCGCGTACCCCGGCATTGTTCACGCTTCCACTAACCAGGGGAGGAGCAGGGATCTTCCCGAACACCTGTCCGCGACGTCGTCGGAACGATCAGCACCCGCTCGCCACCAGAAGCGGCAAACCCCCGGCCGCCCTCGGTGCGCGTTCCAGCAGACCGCGTGCCGCCGGCTCGGGGATCACGCCCTCGCCGAACCGGTACGCCTCCTCCAGACGCGGATACCCGGAGAGCACGAAGTGCTCCACGCCCAGCGCGTGGTACTCCTCGATCCGTTCCGCGACCTCGGCATGCCGGCTGACGAGCGCGGTGCCCGCACCGCCCCGGACGAGACCGACGCCCGCCCACAGGTTCGGACAGATCTTCAGCTTGTCGCGCGAGCCGCCGTGCAGGGCGAGTATCTGCTGCTGCTCCGCCGACGCACTGCTGCCGAGTGCCCCCGCGCCGCCTCGATCGTCGCCGCGTCGAGGTCGTCGAGCAGGTGGTAAGCGGTGGACCAGGCTATGGCTGAACGCGACATGCCGCCGAAAGCGGCGAGGTGACGTGACCAGGGGCAATGGCGCCACGCGGAATGGACCACCAGTATCGAGGGGTGGGAACGGCGGGAGTCCGGCGGGGCGTGGTACGTGGCGGCCGGGTAATGATGGGCGTATGTCCGATGCCTTCACCACCCGTGTCCTGAACATCGTCTCCGGCAGCAAGGAGACGGTCGTCGACCTCACCCATGACTGCGAGACCTTCCTGCGGGAGGTGGCGGGTGGCCGGGACGGCCTGCTCAACGTCTTCGTCCCGCACGCCACCGCCGGCATCGCGGTCATCGAAACGGGCGCGGGCAGCGACAGCGACCTCCTTGCCGCCCTGCACACCCTGCTCCCCTCCGACGACCGCTGGCAGCACCGCCACGGCACCCCCGGCCACGGCCGCGACCACGTACTCCCGGCCCTCGTCCCACCGCACGCCACGCTGCCGGTGCTGGGCGGGCAACTGGAGCTGGGGACATGGCAGTCGGTGTGTCTGGTGGACACGAACATCTCTAATGTCAACCGTCAGGTTCGACTGAGCTTCCTGGGCTGAGCATGATCGTCCGGGGGTGGCCGCGAAACCTCCGTACCTTGCGTGTTCGAAACGGAGAAGCTTCGCGCGGTACGGACCTGAACATGATCGAACGTCCCTGCGACGGCTGTGGCAAGTGCCTGCTCGGCGTACGGCGACTTGAGCTTGTTCCGCTTTCCGTCCTTGCCGATGACGGGCCTGCCTGCGTGCATGAGGTAGCCCAGGGTTGCCTCGGAGAGAAGGATGTTCTTCAGGCTCGTAGGCTGCCAAGGGTGGCCTCCCGCCGGCTTGCCGTACATGACCGCCAAGTGGTCAGCGGGTGAGAGCTCTCCCGCACGGGACAGACGGGCGGCCTTGCTGCTCGGCGTCACGCGCTCAGGATCGGCGAGGATGCGGCGAGCGACGGTACGAATCACATGTATGGGACGGCTCCCTTTCCACCCTCTCCTCGTTCGAGGCAGCTGGGGGCGACCAGGCAGAAGACGGTGTGTCGTCGGCCAGAAGTGCGCGGTCGAACGCATGGTGGTACCACCGACATCGCATTCCCGAAGGAGGGAGGCGTCATGGGAGCTCTCAGGAAACCGCGGCAGCCGGTCGTTGCAGGAGGCACGGCTTTCCTGCCCGGCCCCGTGGTCTGCGTGATCGCGCGAGAAGCCGGCACAGGCCCGGATGCCACCGGGCCTCGCCCCGTCCGTGGCCAGGCCCGAGTACGGACACCGCACGTATGGTCTGGGGCCGTGCGGCCCTCCCCGTCCGTAGCGGCCGTGCGCCCTGCCCCGTCCGCCGATGGGTGACACGGTCCGCGCGCAGTTGTGGCCGCTGCCGACGCTGGGCGTCGTACTCGCCGTCACCGCGGGTGTGGGGCTGCCCCGTCTGGACGCGCGGATCCAGCACGACATTCCGCCCTGGCTGACGGACTACCTGTTCGGAGGCGGCGCGGACGCCGCGCGAACGGTGCTGGAGGCGATCGCCGGCTCCCTGATCAGTGTCACGGCACTGACCTTCTCGCTCACGGTGGTGACGCTTCAACTGGCGAGCAGCCAGTTCTCCCCGCGTCTGCTGCGCACGTTCACCGCGGACCGGTACGTCCAGACGACCCTGGCGTTGTTCCTCGCGACGTTCACCTACGCCCTGACCGTCCTGCGCACCGTGCGGACCGGCGACGACGAGAAGGTCATGTTCGTCCCCCAGGTGTCGGTCACCGTGGCGTTCCTCCTCACTCTGGCCAGCGTGCTCGGCCTGGTGTTGTTCCTGTCCCACCTGACACGCGAGATCCGGGTGGAGACGATGATGCAGAGCGTCCACTCGGCCGCCAACCACACCATCCACCGGCTTCTACCCGAACGGGCCCCCGCCGCCGGGGGCCCGGGCGCGCCACCGGAACCGTCCGCCGACGCACTGCCCCTGCCCGTCAGAAAGCCCGGCTTCCTGACCGCCGTGGACGAGGAAGCCCTCCTGGAGGCAGCCGTCGAGGCCGGTGCCGTCCTGCTCATCGACCGCCACCCCGGCAGCTCCCTGATCACCGGCACACCCATGGGAGCCGCCTGGCCCCTGTCAGGAGAGCCCTTCTCTCCCGAGACCCGGACAGATCTGGTCCGCAAAGCCGCAGAGGCGGTTTCCACCGGCGCCGAACGCACCGAGGCCCAGGACGTCGCCTTCGGACTCCGCCAGCTCACCGACATCACCGCCAAAGCGCTCTCACCCGGGGTCAACGACCCCACCACCGCTGTCCACGCCCTCTCTCACTCCTCAGCCTTGCTGTGCGAGCTGGCACACCGCGACCTCGGCCCCCGGGTACTGCACGACGACCACCACCGGGTGAGAGTCGTGCTGCAACGCCCGGACCTGGGTAATCTCCTCGATCTCGCTGTGGCACAGCCCCTGCGCTACGGCGCCGGCGAGCCCGCAGTCCTGAACCGCATCGCGATGCTGCTGCGCGAACTGGCGTGGAACACCACACCCGATCAGCACCCGCCCATCGTGGCCGCACTCGACCGACTGCGAACCACCGCCGCCGACCAGGACCTCCACGCCGCTGAACACGTCCGGCTCACCGAACTGGCCCAGCAGGTCGAGAAGGCCCTGGTCGGGCACTGGACGTTCGACCGGGTGCCCTGACCTCGCTGTCCCGCCCAGGGCGCCTGCAGCGCCCGGACCCGTACCGGCCGACGGAGCGATCCCGTGATCGGCGCTCCGGAGGCTCGGACGACATCTCTGATGCCGGCACTGGCACCGTCGCCGGTGACAATCCCGTCCGCGGCGTGCGAGCAGCCGGGGAGGAGGCAATGTCCTGCGCCCCGGACGGCCTGTCCCGTTCGCTGCTCGCCGACACTGGGCCCCCAGGGCTCACGCCACCCTCGCCTCGAAGAAGAGGCGAATGCCCGAGCTCGAACCGTAGATGCCCGACGGGCGCCACCATCGCCGGGAAACAAGGCCGCGAGTTGCGGCCCCTACGAGGAGATGCAGGCCGCAGTCGACCGGCTTTCCGACGAGGGGTTTCCGGTGGAGTATCTCGACATCATCGGATCGGACCTCAGGCTCGTCGAACACGTCACCGGGAGGCTGACCAAGGGCCGTGCAGCGACAGCCGGCGTGGCGGGCGGAGCATGGTTCGGGTTGCTGATCGGTTTGCTGGTGGCGCTCTTCACTACGGGGCCTGTACGGCTGGGCCTGATCCTGGGCGGGGTGGCCTTGGGCGCCCTGTGGGGCGCCGTCCTGGGCTGGGCCGGTCATGCCGCCACCGGGGCCGGAGGGACTCCTCCTCCCGGGCGCTGGCCGCGTCACGCTACGACCTCATCGCGCGCGGCGGTCACGCCGAGCAAGGGCGGAACATCCGCAGCGCGAGAAGATGGGCGGCACCCCATAGGCTCTGCGCAACTCCCTCGGGGCCGCTCGTTGCGGCGTTTGTGGCGCCCGCGACGGGGAACCCCTGGTCTGGATGATCCTTTTGTCTGCCCGGCCGAAAGGGAGGCCGATGCGCGCATTGACCGTCCGTCCGCATGTCAGGAATTCACTGGAAGTCCGTGACCTTCCCGAGCCGGTCCCCGAGGAGGGGCAGCTGCTCGTGGACGGTCTCGCGGTCGGGATCTGCGGCACGGACAGGGAGATCGCCGAGGGCTCTTACGGTTGGGCGCCTCCGGGCCGTGAGCGGTTGGTGCTGGGACACGAGTCACTCGGACGTGTGCGTCAGGCGCCGCCCGGCAGCGGGTTCTCGGCTGGTGATCTGGTCGTCGGTGTGGTCCGCCGCCCCGACCCCCTGCCCTGCGGCGCGTGCGCGCGTGGGGAGTTCGACATGTGCCGCAACGGCCGGTACACCGAGCGGGGCATCAAGGAGATCGATGGTTACGGGTCTCAGGTGTGGTGTGTGGAGCCGGAGTACGCGGTCAAACTCGACGCGCGCCTGGAGCGCGTCGGGATGCTGCTGGAGCCGGCCTCCGTCGTGGCCAAGGCGTGGGAGCAGGTGGAACGGATCGGCAGCAGGTCGTGGTTCGAGCCGGAGCGGGTGCTGGTGACGGGGGCCGGTCCGATCGGGACGCTGGCCGCTCTGCTCGGTGTGCAGCGCGGCCTGGAGGTGCACGTACTGGACCGCGTCACCGAGGGCCCGAAGCCGTCGCTGATCGCAGCCCTCGGCGCCACCTACCACTCGGAGGACGCCGAGGTGGTGATGCGATCGGTCGCCCCGGACGTCGTCATCGAAGCCACGGGGGCGGCGGAAGTGGTGTTCGAGGCGATGTCCGGCAACGCGCGGTACGGCATCGTCTGCCTGACCGGTGTCTCACCCGCGGGCCGGAAGCTGAACGTGGAGGCCGGCACCATCAACCGGGAGATCGTGCTGGAGAACGACGCGGTGGTGGGCTCCGTCAACGCCAACCTGCGGCACTACCGGCAGGCCGCGGCGGCGCTGTCGAGGGCAGACCTCACATGGCTGGAGAGCCTCATCACGCGCAGAGTGCCACTGGACCGGGCCGGCGAGGCGTTCACGGCGCGGGACGACGACATGAAAGTGGTCCTCACGCTCGACTCGGCGGGTGGCCCGACGTGAGCGGCACGTCGTCGGCGCAGGGCCCGCGGCCACCGCTGGTCGTCGTCATGGGCGTCTCCGGATCGGGGAAGACCACCATCGGCCAGAAACTCGCCCGGCGCCTGTCCACGCCGTACGCCGAGGCCGACAACTTCCATGCGCCGCAGAACGTGGCGAAGATGCGGGCCGGCCTCCCCCTGGACGACGCGGACCGGCGCCCGTGGCTTGATGCGATCGCCGCATGGTTTGCCGAGCACGTCGAACGCGGCGGTGTGGTCACCTGTTCGGCCCTCAAGCGCGGGTACCGCGACCGGCTCGCCGCCGTGTCACCCGACGTCTTCTTCCTCCACCTCGACGGTTCGGCAGAGCTCATCGCAAGCCGGCTCACGGCCCGTGAAGACCACTTCATGCCGGCAAGCCTTCTGCAGTCGCAGATCGCCGATCTGGAACCACTGACGGCCGACGAGCCAGGAACGGCCATCTCCATCGACGGCACCCCGGAACAGACGGCCGCTCTGGCCCACGCCGCTGTTGAACAGCGCACGCGCGTTCAGGAGAGGTGAGCCAAGGACACACAGGGAGCTGAGCGTCATTCGCGCCCGCGCCCGCGCCCGCGCCCGCGCCCGCGCCCGCGCCCCGAGCAGCGCTGCGCCCGACCGTGGCGGCCGGCCAGGCTGAAGGCCTTGTGACCACCAGAATGGGGAAAGAGCCTGTGGGTATTGACCGATGAGCCGCTTGGCGTCCGGCTCGTACTCTTCGGACAGCACCCCGGCGGAGTGCAGGGCGTCGGGCCTGCTCTGAGCACCCGGCGACCGGCGGCGGGCATCCATCCCGCGACAGCAGCTGGTCGTGGAGGTCGGCGTACGACTCGCGCACCCTGCGGATGTCATGCGGGCGGTCGACCACGAGCGGCTCCACGGCTGCTCGGGACTGCTCAACTCCCACGGACAGCAGGCCTTTTACGGGCGGGTCGGCGGACGCCTCATCACCGGCAACGAGGACGGTGTGAAGCGCAGAATGATTTCACCAACCGCAACACCACCTGCATGACCAGGCACCCGACTCGGACAATACCGACCACCGCTGAACCCGAGGCAGACGGCGGCGGGTCACCAGCCGGTCAGCAGGAGATGGTTGAGGAGCAGGGCGAGGAGGGCCTGGGCGGTGAGCCAGGCCCGCGGTCGGGGGAGAAGAGCGCAGGCCGGGAGGAGCCACAGCGCGAACGGCAGCCAGATCCGCTCGGTCTCCGCCTTGCTCATCCCCGACAGGTCGGCGACCAGCAGAGCGAGCGCGGCGGCCGCCACGAGCAGGGTGAGGCGGAGCTCGGCATCGGGGCCGCCCGGTTCGCCCAGGCGGGGCAGGATGCCGTCGCGCCGCCGGGGTGCGAGGCGGTGGCGCCGCCGGACGAGCGTGGCGCCTGCCCGCCGCAGACCCGCCACGGTCGCCACGCCCACGACGACCACCGTGCACGCGAGGTTCGCCCACACCCAGTAGCCGTATGGGCGGAAGCCGCCGGCGCCCTGGTAGTAGCGCCGGACCAGCAGGTGGTACGCCTCCCACCAGTCGAATCCGGCGAGGGTGAACAGCAGCGGGACGACGGCGACTCCGGCGAGCAGGAAGAACAGCCCCCGGGTGAGATGCCGGAGCTGCTGCCGGCCCAGAACCAGCACGCCCGCCGCGATCAGGACGAACAGTGTGAGTCCGTACGAGAGGTAACAGGTCAGGCCGAAGAGCAGCCCCGAGCCGAACGCCGCGGCCCGGCGTCGGCGTTCCGTACGCCCGGTCAGGGCGAGCGCGAGCAGGGCCACGGACCAGGCGGCCACCGCCGCGAAGTACCCGTCGGCGGAGGTGCCCATCCACACCGCGGCCGGCGCGAGGACCAGGAACGGCGCCGCCCGCCGGGCCAGTTCCTCCCCGGCCAGGACCCGTACCGTGACGAGCACGGCCGCGCACGCCGTGGCGCCGACGGTGATGCACCAGATGCCGGCCCATGCCCCGCCGCCCAGGCCGATCCGGTCGAGGAGGACGAAGGTGAGGGTGGCCGCCGGAGGATGCCCGGCCACATGTGGGGGCCACTGGTCCGGGGAACCCCACAGGATGTGTTCGGTGAACGTGCGCAGGGTCCCGGGGATGTCCTCGAAACGGTCGATCACCTGGAGATACTCGTACTTGGTCGTCAGCCGCCGGGCGATCCCGCGGTGCCAGCCGTCGACGAGGGCGAGAGACCAGGTCCAGGCCATGGCGGTGGCCCATGAGGTCCACAGCAGCGGGCGCCAGGGCAGCCGTACGGCGAGGAGAGGGCCGTACGCCACGACGGCGACCGCGACGACGAGTGCGGCCGGGGTGCCGGGGCCGGTGTGCGGTGCCCAGTGGGCGTACAGGGGTGGCCAGCCCACGTGGAGGACGTCCTTCGCGCTCTTGATGGCGACGCCGACCAGCGCGGCGGCCACGACGAGCAGCACGGCTGCCACGGCGGCGAACAGGTCGCGGCGGAGGTCGCGGTCGCGGAGGCGGCCGTCGTCAGGGAGGTCCTCGTCATGAGGAATGTCGTGGTTGCGGAGATCGCGGGTCACGCGGGAACGCTAGGCCGGACGGCCGCCTCCAGCCCCCTGACAGGCGCAGACGTCAGCGTTTCGTCATGGGTTTTGGCCCCTCCCGCCGGGTGTTCCGGACCTACGGTCGGATCATGGCACGGACTCCTTCCTCTCCCGGCTTCTGGCGCAGCCCGCTGCGCGGCCCCTGGTTCACCTCCGTTCTCGGGGTGGTCCTGCTCGCCGGCATCACGGTGCTCTTCGTGACGGGGCTGCTGTCGTACGCGGCATACAATCCGGGGCTGTCGCCGGTGAACGACAAAACCCCCGACAAGGGGATCCTCGGCCTCTACCTCTTCGCCTGGCCGACCGACCCGCCCTGGCTGTACCGCCTCAACCAGGGCGTGCACGTCACGCTCGGCATCACGCTGATCCCCGTCCTGCTGGCCAAGCTGTGGTCGGTGGTGCCGAGACTGTTCCAGCTCCCGCCCGCCCGATCGCTCGCCCACGCGCTGGAGCGCCTCTCGCTGCTCCTGCTGGTCGGAGGCGCCCTCTTCGAGTTCGTCACCGGCGTACTCAACGTCCAGCTCGACTACCTCTTCCCCGGCTCCTTCTACCCGCTGCACTTCTACGGCGCCTGGGTGTTCTTCGCCGCGTTCGTCGCACACGTGGCGCTGAGGGCGCCGACGGCCGTACGCAACCTGCGCCGGCTCCGCGAGGACGGCGGGGACTCGGCTCGTCCGCCCAGCTCGACGCCGACGCCGACGCCGGCTCCGGGGCCGGTCCCCCCGCCGGTGTCCGAGGCGGAGCCCTCGCTGGTGTCCCCGGACCCCGCCGAGCCCACCGTCTCCCGGCGTGGGGCGCTGGGGCTGGTCGGGGGCGGCTCGCTGCTGCTGTTCGTCACCACGGCAGGGCAGAACTTCGACGGGCCGCTGCGCGCCACCGCCCTCCTCGCCCCGCACGGCGGTGCCGAGCCGGGCAGCGGCCCCGGTGGATTCCAGATCAACAAGACGGCCGAGTCCAGAGGGATCACCGCGGCGGAGACGAGTGAGGAGGCATGGCGGCTGACGGTGACCGGGCCCGGCGGCACCGTCCGGCTCAGCCGGGCAGAGCTGCTCCAACTGCCGCTGCACAGCGCGGCGTTGCCCATCGCCTGTGTGGAAGGATGGTCGACCTCCGACCAGTGGTGGCGGGGCGTACGGCTGCGCGACCTCGCCGCCCTCGTGGGATACGGGACCGACGCCGCGCCCGATGTCATGGTGGAGTCCCTCCAGCGGCGCGGTGCCTTCCGCCGGGCGGCCCTGCGCGCCAACCAGGTGCGCGACGCGCGCTCCCTGCTCGCCCTGGATGTCAACGGTGAGCCGCTGACCCCCGACCACGGCTACCCGGCGCGCATCATCGTGCCCGCCGCGCCCGGTGTCCTCAACACCAAGTGGGTGGCCCGTATGACGTTTGGAGCCCTGTGATGGGGAAGCTTCGCCTGCCGTTGGGCAGCCCGTTCCCTCTGCTGCTCCTGGCGTGCTCGTTCGCGCTCGCCGGGTACGCCGGGGTCCGGCTGTTCGCGGACGACTGGTTCGGGGTCGCGTTGTGGTTCGTGGGCGCGGCGGTGGTGCACGATCTGGTCCTGCTGCCGTTGTACGCGACGGTGGACCGAGTGGTCGTACGGGCGTCGGGGGCGGCCGGTCACCGCGAGTGGGCCATGTACGTTCGGGTGCCAGCCGCCCTGTCCGCACTCCTCCTGCTGGTGTGGTTCCCGCTGATCAGCGGCAGGGTGGCGGATCGCTACGAGTCCGCCACCACGCTGTCTGCGGACGGCTTTCTGCCTCGATGGCTGCTGATCACGGCCCTGCTGTTCGGCGGCTCGGCGCTGCTGCTGGCCGTGCGGCTGCGCAGGGCGACGAAGGACCGGCCGCCCGCCGTCCACTGAGCGGCGGCGCGCCAGCCGAGCGGGCGGGCGCACCGCAGCAGCGCCGGGGTGCCGAGCCGGGCCCAGGGGAACGGGGCATCACCGGCAGCGCTGCCGTCGGTGGCCCCCACGAGGCGGACGTCGACACGTTCGTCGATGTCCGCCGGGACCGTCTCCGCGATCAACAGGCCACCGGGGAGCAGCAGTTCGCCGAGCCGGCGGAGCAGGGCGTGTGGGTCGCCGCCGATGCCGAGGTTCCCGTCGAGGAGCAGGGCCGTGCCCCAGCGGCCCTCGCCGGGCAGCGGTGCGAAGACCGAGCGCCGCAGGGCCTGCCCGCCGAGCCGTACGGTGTGGGCGACGGCCGCCTCACTGACGTCGATACCGAGTACGGGCCGGCCCAGGGCAGCGAGTTCCACGACCAGGCGACCCGGCCCGCAGCCCACGTCGAGCACGGCTCCCTCGCACCGCTGGAGGACCTCCCGGTCCACGGCGTCGGCGCGGGCGCACCACCGCTCCACCTCCAGGGGCAGCAGCCAGCCGTCGTGGCGGCGCAGAAAGAGCGGGCCACGGCCGGCATGCAGGGCGTCGGAGTAGGGATCCCCGGACCAGGACCTCCCCACGGTCTTCTGCTGCGCGGTGCTCATCGGGGGGTGACCGCCCGCAGCCGGGTCAGCTCCGCCGTGAACCGGCCGTACGGCGCTGTCGCGGCGACCGCGTCGGCGTCGGCGGCCGTGTCGACGTCCCGCAGCCGTGGCAGGTCGCGGACGCGCAGTCCGGCGGCGACGAGCCGGGCACGCTGGACGGCGCCGGTGGCGGGCGTCGACATGGGTACTCCGCGCAGGAGAGCGGGGTCCGGCTCGGCCAGGCCCAGGGCCCAGAAGCCGCCGTCCTCGGCGGGGCCGAAGTACGCGTCGCACTCGGTGAAGTCCACGGTCAGCAGGTCCGGGGTGACCTGCGGGGTGTCCATGCCGATGAGCAGGGCCGGGCCGTCGCAGCCGGCGAACGCCGCGGCGAGCCGTTCGTCCAGTCCGCCCGCGCACTGCGGTGCGACGTCGAAGCCGGTCGGCAGCCAGGGGCCGGGCTCCCCGGCCAGCACCAGTACGCGGCGGCGCGCGGGAGTCGCTGCGACGGTGCGCAGGGTGTCGACCAGGGCCGCTTCGGCGAGCGCCGCCGCCTCGGTGGGAGTGAACGGCGGGGTGAGCCGGGTCTTCACCCGTCCCGGCCTGGGCTCCTTGGCGATGACGAGGAGCGTGGTCATCGGTGGATTCCTCCCGCGGTGACGGACGCGGGCGGTTCGTTCAGCACGCGGCTCATGTCCCGTACCGCCTGCCAGGTGCCCCGCCAGGTGCCGGTCACCTTGGAGACGCCGGCGCGCGGCAGGTACGGCACGTCGTGCTCGGTGACGCGCCAGCCCGCGTCCGCGGCGCGCACGACCATCTGCAGCGGGTAGCCGCTGCGCCGGTCGGTGAGACCGAGGGCGAGGAGCGGCTCGCGGCGGGCGGCGCGCAGCGGGCCGAGATCGTGCAGGCGCAGTCCGGTGCGGTGACGCAGCATCCGGGCGAGCGCCAGGTTGCCGGCCCGGGCGTGCGCGGGCCAGGCGCCCCGGCTCTGCGGGCGGCGCCTGCCGAGCACCAAATCGGCCTGCCCGTCCGCCACTTCGCGCACGAAGGGGGCGAGGAGCGACGGGTCGAGGGAGGCGTCGCAGTCACAGAAGCAGACGATGTCGGCCGTTGCGGCGGTCAGGCCCGCGTGGCAGGCGGCGCCGAAGCCGCGGCGCGGCTCGTGGACCACGGTCGCCCCCAGTTCGCGGGCGAGGTCGGCCGAGCCGTCGGTGGAGCCGTTGTCCACGACGAGGGCACGCCAGCCGGCAGGGATACGGGCCAGGACCCAGGGGAGAGCCTGGGCCTCGTCGAGGCAGGGGAGCACGACGTCGACGTCTGGTGATGTGGGAGAGGTCGTCACGACTTTCACCCTACGAGTAAGAAACGGGCATATCGGACTTCGCCTCCTTACGAAACGCGGACGTCGGAGGCCGTACGTGCCCGTGGGGCCCCACCGGCGGTGGCGCGGTGCGAGGCTGGACGCATGGAGCAACAACCACATGAGCGGAGGGCGGCCGGTGTCGCCAGGGCGCCGGTCGCCGGCGCGGCCGGCCCGGCCCGCGTCCTCGTCGTCGACGACGACCCCACCGTCGCCGAGGTCGTCGTCGGCTACCTCACCCGGGCCGGATACACCGTGGACCGCGCCGAGGACGGCCCGGCCGCGCTCGCCCGTGCCACCGCGCACTGGCCGGACCTGGTGGTGCTGGACCTGATGCTGCCCGGCATGGACGGCCTGGAGGTGTGCCGCCGGCTGCGGGCACGCGGCCCGGTTCCGGTCATCATGCTCACCGCCCGGGGCGACGAGGACGACCGCGTCCTGGGTCTGGAGGTCGGCGCCGACGACTACGTCACCAAGCCTTTCAGCCCCCGGGAGCTGGTCCTGCGGGTGGAGTCCGTTTTGCGGCGCACGCGCCCCGTCGACGGCGCCGGGCCCCTGAGCTCGGCCGGCCTCGTCCTCGACCCCGCTGCCCGCCGTGCCATCAAGAACGGCACCGAACTCGCCCTCACTCTCCGGGAGTTCGACCTTCTCGCCTTCTTCCTGCGGCACCCGGAGCGGGCGTACAGCCGCGAGGACCTGATGCGCGAAGTGTGGGGCTGGGACTTCGGCGACCTGTCCACGGTCACCGTCCATGTCCGCCGGCTGCGCGGCAAGGTCGAGGACGACCCGGCACGACCACGGCTCATCCAGACGGTGTGGGGCGTCGGTTACCGCTTCGAGCCCTTCGGCACCTCTGCCGAGGGCGCATCCGCCGGTGCGCTCGCAGAAACCGAGGAGAGCTGACCATGCGTGACACCCTGCTCATCGCCCTGTTCGCCTTCCTCGGCGCCGGCGCCGCCGGACTGCTCGGCGCGGCCGCGCTGTGGCTGCTGCGCCGCCGCTCGTTCACCACGTCGCTCACCGTCGTGGCCGCAGTGGCGGTGACCGCCATGCTCGCGGGCACTCTGGCCGTGGCGTGGGCGATGTTCCTGTCCCCGCACGACCTGACCGTGGTGACGACGGTCGTGGCGATGGCCGCCGTGGTCTCCCTGGCGACCGCCCTGCTCCTCGGCCGCTGGGTCGTCGCCCGCAGCCGGGCTCTCCAACTCGCCGCCCGCTCCTTCGGTGACGGCGGCGACTTCGCGGCCCCCGACGGCCCGGCCACTGCCGAACTCACCGCGCTCAGCGCCGAGTTGGCGATCACCAGCGCGAAGCTCGCTGCGTCACGGGAACGTGAACGCGCGCTGGAGTCCTCCCGGCGTGAACTCGTCGCCTGGATCTCGCACGATCTGCGCACCCCGCTCGCGGGCCTGCGCGCGATGTCCGAGGCGCTGGAGGACGGGGTCGCCGCCGATCCGGGCCGCTATCTGCGCCAGATCCGCACCGAGGTCGAACGTCTCAACGACATGGTCGGCGACCTCTTCGAGCTCTCCCGCATCCACGCGGGCGCCCTCGCCCTCACCCGTTCCCGGATCTCCCTGTACGACCTGGTCGGCGACGCTCTCGCAGGCGCCGACCCGCTCGCCCGTGAACAGGGGGTGCGGCTTGTCGGCAGCCGCGTCGAACCCGTGCCGGTCGAGGTGGACGGCAAGGAGATGAGCCGCGTCCTGGGCAACCTGCTGGTCAACGCGATCCGCCGGACCCCGGCCGACGGCACGGTCGCGGTGGCGGCCGAGCGGTCCCCGGACGGCGTGGTGCTCTCCGTGACGGACGGCTGCGGCGGCATCGCCGAGGAGGATCTGCCCCGGGTCTTCGACACCGGCTGGCGCGGTACCCACGCACGGACGCCCCCGGCCGGCGCGGGCCTTGGCCTCGCCATCGTCCGGGGGATCGTGGAGGCGCACCAGGGCCACGCCACCGTACGCAACATCCCCGGTGGCTGCCGCTTCGAGGTGGTGCTGCCCGCGGCCGCTTCCTGAACACGGGCAGCACCACCGGTCCGAGGAGCCCTACGAGCCACGCATCCCGGCCCGCGCGAACTCCCGCATGCCCTCCGCGAAGCCGACCTCCGCCTTCCACCCCAGTTCGGCCCGCAGCCGTGACGAGTCGGCGGTGATGTGCCGGACGTCCCCCAGCCGGTACTCCCCGGTGACCACCGGCTCGGGCCCGCCGTGTGCGGCGGCCAGCGCCCGTGCCATCTCCCCGACGGTGTGCGGCTCACCGCTGCCGGTGTTGTACGCGGTCAGCGTCCCCTCGGCCGAACCCGCCTCCAGCGCCGTCACATTGGCCGCCGCCACATCCCGTACGTGTACGAAGTCCCGCCGCTGGCGCCCGTCCTCGAACACCCGGGGAGCTTCCCCGCGCGCAAGCGCCGAACGGAAGAAGGAGGCCACACCGGCGTACGGGGTGTCGCGGGGCATCCGGGGCCCGTACACGTTGTGGTAGCGCAGGGCGACGGTCGTCCCGCCCGTCGACCGGGCCCACGCCGCCGCCAGATGTTCCTGGGTCAGCTTGGTCGTCGCGTACACGTTCCGCGGATCGGCCGGCGCGTCCTCGTCCACCAGCCCCGGCGCCAGTTCCTCGCCGCACACCGGGCACAGCGGCTCGAAGCGTCCGGCCGCGAGACCGGCGATGGTGCGTGGCCCCGGCCGCACCACCCCGTGGCGCCCGCACTCGTACCGCCCCTCCCCGTACACCACCATCGACCCCGCCAGCACGAGCCGCCGCACACCCGCCTCCGCCATGGCGGCGAGCAGGACGGCCGTGCCCAGGTCGTTGCGGGAGACGTACTCCGGCGCGTCGGCGAAACCCGTGCCGAGGCCGACCATGGCCGCCTGATGGCACACGGCGTCCACACCGCCCAGCGCGTGGGCGACCGCCTCCCTGTTCCGCACATCCGCGCCGAGATCCGACGCCACGTCGAACACGACGGGATCGTGCCCGCGCTCCGCCAGCACGTCGACGACATGGGACCCGATGAACCCGGCACCGCCGGTGACCAGTACACGCATAGGGCTCACGCTAGGGCCGGTCAACCGCCGTACCGGCGGCCACGCCCGACACGTCACCCTTCCGTAAGGGGACGGCCCGGCAGCGTACCGGGCGCCGGGACGTAAGGAACTCGTCATCGGCCGACCCGGGTCAGGGTGACTCCTCCGCCCGTTGAATGTGGTGACGACACGGATGCGCGGAACGAGGAGCGGGACGGGCATGGGCATGGGGAGCGTGCGAAGGGGGTCGCTGATCACCGGGCTGCTGGTGGCGGTGGTCGTGGGAGTGGGGGCCGGGGTGTACTGGTTCCAGCCGTGGAAGCTCTGGCAGGACGAGACGGTGACGGAGTCCCTGCCCGCTGTCGCGGAGCCCTCCCGGAACCCTGCAGCGGAATCCGTGGCGTCGTCCTCCCCCTCTGCCTCTGCACCGACCGGACCCGTGACGCTGGCGAGCGGCGAGCTGATCAGCCACGAGCACACGACATCGGGAACGGTGAAGCTCGTACGGCTCGCCGACGGCACCCATGTGATCAGGCTGGAGCGGCTCGACACCAGCAATGGCCCGGACCTGCGCGTATGGCTGACCGACGCCCCGGTGAAGGAGGGGCGTGCCGGCTGGCATCTCTTCGACGACGGCGAGTACGTCAGCCTCGGCGAGCTCAAGGGCAACAAGGGAAGCCAGAACTACCCCCTGCCCGAGGGCGTCGACCCGTCCCGGTACACCAGTCTCAGCATCTGGTGCGACCGCTTCGACGTCTCGTTCGGCGCCGCCGAACTCGCCGACGCCTGACCGCTCCCCTCCTCGCTGTCTACAGCGGCGCCGGGGAGGAGGCCCCCGCGATCAGCAGGCGGGGGCTGCCCCTGCCGTTCGCGGGCACGCTCCACAGGTCGCTGCTGCCGACCTCGCCCTCGGTGGGGAGGGCGTAGGCGAGGGTGTTGTTGTCGAGCCAGGTGGCCTGGTCGTCGACGCTGTGGCGTTCGGCGAGCGCCGTCTCCTTCAGGGTGCTCAGGTCGAGGACGTACTCGTGCCAGAGCGCGGTACGGGACAGGACCCGCTTCTTGAAGGCGACGCGGGTCCCGTCGGGGGAGAGCGAGGGGCACTCCACGTTCTCGATCAGGGTGGTGACCTTGCCCTCGGAGACGGAGCCGCGCACCAGGTAGGTCTTGCTGGCGGTGTTGAGGGTGGCGTAGAAGGTGTCGTCGTCGGAGGCGAAGGTGACGCCCCAGAAGTTGACGTCCGATGCGCGGTAGGGCTTGCCGTCCAGGACGATGGAGAACGTCTCCAGACTGGGCGTCAGCCGCATGGTGCGGGTGTCCAGGACCGACGTCCGGGTCGAGAAGAAGGCCGACGCGTAGGACTCGCCGGAGACGAAGACGGTCCAGGCGGCGAAGCGGCCGCTGGGTGAGACCCGGGCCCGGCTGGGGGTGCCCGCGAGCGGAAAGGTGCGCACGGTACGGAGGCCGACGTCCAGAAGCAGGGCGCGGTTGCTCTGCTTGAGGACACCGGGGACGGACTGGAGGCAGACACCTGTGCCGGCCGCCGCGTAGAAGCGTGCGCACTTCAGGTCCGAGGCGGTCCGGCCACCCCCGGGGTCGGTGGACGGGACCGAGGCGACCGCGGTGCGGTGCGGGCCGGCGGCCGCGTTGACGAACGTCAGGCGGCTCTTCTGGTCGAGCGTCAGCCTGCCCGTGCTGACGGCGGGACCGCCCGGCTGCGGCTGCTTCCCCTGCTCCGCGCGGTCGGCGGCGTTCAGGACCACTCCGGTGCCCAGGCCCGCGAGGAGCAGCACCCCCGTGAGGAGTATGAACAGGCGGCCGCGCAGCGATGTCATCTTGATCCTCGGGGCTTTGTGACGGTGGTGGTCATCGGGTCCCGCCGGTCGGCCGCAGGACCACGGCCGCGACGGCCGCGCAGCACAGCAGACCGACCGCCGAGCCGGCCAGCGCGGGGCCGTCGCCCCACACCGTCCAGGCGGCGCCGAAGGCCAGCGAGCAGCAGAACCGGGCCAGCGCCTGACTGGTGCCGACGATGGCGAGGCCGCTGGCGCGCAGTTGCTCGGGCACGATGTCGGCGAGGGCGGCCGGAAGTACGCCGTCGGTGGCCGCGTAGAAGACGCCGTGCAGGGCGAGCACGAGGAAGGGAAGGGCCGGCGTGGCCGGGGCCCACAGCAGGAGGGCGTAGCCGGTGAGCAGACCCACGTGCCCGGTGAGGAACACGGTGCGCCGCCCGATCCGGTCGGCCAGCGCGCCGACGGGCACCGCCAGCAGCAGGAACACCGCGGCCGTGCCCAGCGGCAGCAGCGGAAACCACTCGTCGGCGATGCCCGCGCGCCGTTGCAGAAGCAGATACACGAAGGCGTCGCTGACCGTGGTCAGTCCGAGGAGCCCGGCACAGCCGGCCAGCGCCCGCAGCCGCGGCAGACGCAGCAGCCCCAGCGCTTCCCGCACCCGGACGGGCGGCCTGGCGTCCGCCACACCTGCTTCCTCCTCCTGCTGCGCGCCCTGCCGTCTGCCTGGTACGAACAGCACCAGCACGAGTACGCCGAGCACGGCGACGCACGCGCTCACACCGAACACGGCGTCGTAGCCGTCGGCTGCCGCGCGCAGGATGAAGAAGGCCGCCAGCGGGCCGAGCATCGCGCCCGTGGTGTCCATCGCCCGGTGTACCCCGAAGGCGCGCCCCTGCCTCTCGGACGGCGTGGACAGGGAGATCATCGCGTCGCGCGGGGCGGTGCGCAGGCCCTTGCCGGTCCGGTCCAGGGCGAGGACCGTGCCGAGCGCGCCGATGCTGCTCGTGAGCAGGAGCAACGGCTTGCAGAGGGCGGACAGGCCGTACCCGAGCCCGGCCATCAGCTTGTGGTTGCGCACCCGGTCGGCGAGATGGCCGCCGGTGAGCTGGACCAGCGCGCTGACGCCGTTGTAGACGCCGTCGAGGGTGCCGAACACCAGCGGGGTGAAACCGAGCGTGGTGACGAGGTAGAGCGGCAGAACGGCGGTGACCATCTCCGAGGAGATGTCGGTGATCAGGCTGACCGTGCCCAGCACGAGTACGACCGGGGCGACCTTGGGCCCCGCGCCGCGTCTTCGGCCCTGTTCGGTGTCCGCCTGCCGAGGGGCGGAGCGGTCGGTGAGATACATGATCGAGGAGAACTCCAGGTGCGGTGCGATCAGTTCTGCCGGCTGCTCTCGTCCCGGAGCCAGGTGCCGAAGTCCTGTGCCCGGATGGCCTTTCTGGCCTCCCGCCGGGCGGCGACCGCCGCCGCGACGAAGACTACGACACTCGTGAAGAGCTTCGGATCCCTGCGGAGCAGGGCTTTCAGGTCCGCCGTGCTCGTGCGCGCCGAGGCTTCTTCCGGTCCCTGATGCTGTTCGACCTGGGCGGTGGAGACCGCGGCGCGGACCCGCCGTCTCATCAAGTCGGGCCAGGTGCGCGGCGGGTGGACCACGACACTGGCCTCGCCGACCACCAGCCGCTCCTGCGGGGCGAACGCCAGGGACGCGGCCAGATCGTCCGCCATCAGCGGTGGCAGCGCGGCGATGCGGGCGTGCCCGGCCTTGGAGACCGCGATGACCCCCCGACCGAACAACCCCGCGCGCACAGCGGGCAGTTGCTGCCACACCCGGTAGTAGGCACGCACCCGCCATGCGCAGGCGGCCAGCGGGATCCGCCGCTCGGGGGCGGTGGCGAGGATGTCCGAGGCGTCGTCGAGCAGGGGTGCGGTCAGCGCCCGTACGTCGGCGCCGGCGAGCACGACGTCCGCGTCCACGTAGAGGCGGGGGAAGCCGCGCGCGTGGTCGTCTCCCGCCCGCAGGGCGGCGTGCTTGGAGGGGGTGGGTATCTCGACCACCCGCACACGCGGCCCGCGGGCGGCCGCGATCCGCGCGGTGTCGTCCGTGCAGCCGTTGCACACGACCACGATGTCGGTGCCGTTCTCGGAGGGGTCGTCCTCGGAAAGGTCGGCCAGCAGCGAGTCGAGGAGTCGGCCGATGACTCGCGCCTCGTTGTGGGCCGGGATCACGATGCTCGTCACGTGGGCAGTATGCCGTCAGTGTCACTAATGCGATGTGTGTTTCGTTCAACCGTTCCCGTGGCTGCGTTCAGTGGTCTAGATTGAGTGCCGCCGGACCGTTTTGGGTGGGGAACTTGTCCTTGACTGCATGTCACGGTGCGGCTTTTTGAACGGATTTGAACTTGCAGTGAGAAGCATGCTGGGGGGCATGAGGCGGTTGGGGAACCGCTGACGCTCCCTCGCTTTCCAGTGCCGCTGTGTGGAGGGCACTTCGGTCGGGGGGTAGCCGCGCATGTTGTGGGGGGAGCATGGCCATCGAGGTCACGCATGAGCAACTGGTTGTGGAACGCAGAAGTCCGGAAGCTCGCCGAAGACACGGGGAACAGAAGTATCGATTCGCCCTGTTGATCGCGGACGGCTTCGCCGCCGTGGTCGCGGCCTTCCTGATCCACGCGGCCTACGGCCGCTGGGCGGTGGCCCTGGTGCTGCCCCCGGCGTGGATCGTGGCCATGCTCGCCCATCGCTCCTACGACCGCACCGCCCTGGGGCTGGGAACCGAGGAATACCGGCGGGTGCTCCGAGGCGCTTTCGCGCTGCCGGCGCTGGCCGTGGTCGGGCACTATCTGGTCGCGCACGATGAGGCCCTCCTTCATGACATGGTCATGGCTACGTTGTCGACTGTCGCGATCGCCCTGCCGTGCCGGTACGCGCTCCGCCGTCGGCTCCACCGAAGATGGGCGCGGGGCCTGGACCGGAGCGCGACGCTCCTCGTCGGGCCGTCACGCGGTGTCCTGGAACTGATCGCCGTGCTGCGGCGCGGCGGCGAACAGGAACTGCAGGTCGCCGGAGTGTGCCTGAGCGATCCGAAGAACCGGGCGGAGATCCACAAGCTGGGGCTCCCCGTACTCGGCGGCGTCGGCGACATGGACGACGTGGTCCGGGCCATGGGCATCAGCACCGTGGTGGTACTGCCGGTACCCGAGTCCGACGCCTCCGTCCTGCGCCGGATGTCCTGGACAGCGGCGGTACAGGGTGTCGACTTCCTGCTGGCCCCCGTACTGACCGACGTCTCCGCCTCCCGGCTTACGGTACGGCCCACCAACGGGGTGCCGCTGGTGCGGATACAGGCGCCGAACCTCACCCGGATCTCCCGGTTGCCCAAGGAACTCCTCGACCGGTCGCTCGCGGCGGTGCTCCTGGCGGTCCTCGCGCTGCCCATGCTGCTGATCGCCCTGATCGTCCGGCTGGACAGCTCCGGGCCGACGCTCTTCAGGCAGCAGAGGGTGGGCCGCTACGGCGACCACTTCACCATGCTGAAGTTCCGCACCATGCGCCCGGACTCGGAAGCCCTCCGGGCGGGACTGGCGCACCTCAACGAGAACAGCGACGGCCTGCTGTTCAAGATGAAGGAAGACCCACGGATCACCCGGGTCGGCTCGGTGCTGCGCCGCACCTCACTCGACGAACTGCCCCAGCTGATCAATGTGATCAGCGGCCACATGTCGCTCGTCGGCCCCCGGCCCCCGCTGCCCGAAGAGGTGGAGGAGTACACGCCGGAGGTCAAGCGCCGACTGCTCGTCAAGCCCGGCCTCACCGGGCTGTGGCAGGTCAGCGGCCGTTCCGACCTGCCCTGGGACGAGGCGGTCCGGCTCGATCTCGGATACGTGGACAACTGGTCGATGGGACTCGACCTGGAGATCCTGGCGCGCACCGGGTCCGCGGTGGTGCGGGGAACGGGGGCCTACTGATGGACCGAAGGAAGAGGAAGCAAGTGACGCAGACCACGGAGCCG
Source organism: Streptomyces sp. ADMS (assembly GCF_033441795.1). Lineage (NCBI taxonomy): Bacteria > Bacillati > Actinomycetota > Actinomycetes > Kitasatosporales > Streptomycetaceae > Streptomyces > Streptomyces sp. ADMS. Next base: position 51,093 of record NZ_JAVFVX010000027.1, read on the forward strand.
TTGGGAGTCGCGGTCGTCGGGGCCGGCTACTGGGGTCCCAACCTCGTACGCAACTTCCAGGCCGGCGAGCGGTTCCGGCTGCGCTGGCTGTGCGACCTCGACGTCGACCGGGCCCAGCGGGTCCTCGGCGGCTACTCGACGGTCCAGGCCACCTCGGACTACGCGGCTGTCCTCGCCGACCCGTCGGTCCACGCGATCGCCGTGGCCACGCCCGCCGGGACGCACCTCGACATCGCCCTGGCCGCCCTGCGCGCCGGCAAGCACGTCCTCGTGGAGAAGCCCCTCGCGGCGACCTACGCCGACGGGATGCGGCTGGTGACCGAGGCGGAGGAGCGCGGACTCACCCTGATGTGCGACCACACCTACTGCTACACACCTGCCGTGGGCCGTATCCGGGAGTTGGTCCGCTCCGGTGAACTCGGCGACATCCACTTCGTCGACTCCGTCCGGATCAACCTCGGGCTGGTCCAGAAGGACGTCGACGTCATGTGGGACCTGGCCCCGCACGACCTGTCGATCCTGGACTTCATCCTCCCCGACAACGTCGAACCGGTCGCCGTCGCCGCCCACGGGGCCGACCCGATCGGCGCGGGACAGGCCTGCGTCGCCTATCTGACGCTCCAGCTCAACACGGGGGCCATCGCCCACGTGCACGTCAACTGGCTGTCGCCGACCAAGGTACGGACCACCATGGTGGGCGGCTCCAAGCGCACCCTGATCTGGGACGACCTCAACCCCGCCCAGCGCGTGGCGATCTTCGACCGGGGTGTGGACCTGGCCGCGCCCCAGGAGATCGGCGCGGACGAGCGCCGGGACATGCTCATCTCGTACCGCTCCGGAGACATGGTCGCGCCCGCCATCGGCGAGAAGGAGGCGCTGCGCAGCATGGTCGACGAGTTCGGCGACGCGATCGGACAGCGCCGGGCGCCGCTGACCGACGGCCGGGCGGGCCTGAGAGTGCTGGACATCCTTGAGGCGGCGTCCCGGAGCCTGGAATTCAAGGGCGCGGTCGTCGGCCTGCGTGCCGGGCACTGACGATGTGCCTCCCGATGTCCACACAGGCCAAGACGCAGTAATTCACCGAGAGGGCAGCGCAGTTGAGCAGCGTACGAGGCAAGAAGATCCTGGTCACCGGGGGAGCCGGCACCATCGGCTCCAACCTGGTCGACCTCCTGGCCGAGGGCGGCGCCCGAGAGATCGTGGTGCTGGACAACTTCGTGCGCGGGCGGCGCGCCAACCTCGCCCGGGCCCTGCCCAGCGGTGTCGTCGAGGTCGTCGAGGGTGACATCCGGGACGCCGCCACGGTACGGAAGGTCACCGAGGGCGCCGACCTGGTGTTCCATCTCGCCGCGATACGCATCACCCAGTGCGCGCAGGAACCCCGGCTGGCCAACGAGGTCATGGTCGACGGCACCTTCAACGTGCTGGAGGCGGCGGCCGAGGCCGGCGTGAGCAAGGTGGTCGCCTCGTCCTCGGCGTCCGTCTACGGCATGGCCGAGACCTTTCCGACGACCGAGCGCCACCACGCGTACAACAACGACACCTTCTACGGCGCGGCGAAGGCATTCAACGAGGGCATGCTGCGCAGCTTCCACGCCATGTACGGGCTGGACTACGTGGCGCTGCGCTACTTCAACGTCTACGGCCCCCGGATGGACATCCACGGCCTCTACACCGAGGTGCTCATCCGCTGGATGGAGCGCATCGAGGCGGGCGAACCTCCGCTGATCCTCGGCGACGGCACACAGACCATGGACTTCGTCGACGTCCGGGACATCGCCAGGGCCAATGTGCTGGCCGCCGAGTCGGATCTGACCGACGAGGTGTTCAACGTCGCGAGCGGCACGGAGACTTCGCTGCGCGAACTCGCCGACGGCCTGCTGGAGGCGATGGGCGCGTCGGGCCTGGAGCCGGAGCACGGGCCCGCCCGCGCGGTGAACGGGGTGGTCCGGCGGCTCGCGGACACCACCCAGGCCGCCGGGCGGCTCGGCTTCACGGCGCGGATCGACCTGCGTACAGGCCTCAAGGACCTGGTGGAGTGGTGGCGTGCCGAGCGCGCCGCCGCGGGGGAGGCGGCCAAGTGACCACCGACCGCATCCCGGTGATGATCCCCTGGCTCGGCGAGGAAGAGGCCAGAGCCGCCTCCGACGCGGTGCTGTCCGGGTGGGTCGCCCAGGGACCCCGGGTCGCCGCCTTCGAACGGGCCTTCGCGGAGCGGGTGGGCGCCGAGCACGGCATCGCCGTCAGTTCGTGCACCACCGCCCTGCACCTGTCGCTCGTCGCGCTCGGACTCGGGCCGGGCGACGAGGTCGTGGTGCCCTCGCTGTCGTTCATCGCCACCGCCAACGCCGTACGTTACGTCGGCGCCGAGCCCGTGTTCGCCGACGTCGACCCAGCCACCGGCAACCTGACCACGGCCACCGTGGACGAGGTCCGCACCCCCCGTACCAAGGCAGTCCTCGCCGTCCACCAGGGTGGCGTACCGGCCGATGTGCACAGCCTGCGCGCCGCCTGCGCAGACTGGGACCTTCCCCTCGTCGAGGACGCGGCCTGCGCCATCGGCTCCACCGTCGGCGGCAAGCCCGTGGGGCAGGGCGCGCTGCTCGCCGCCTGGTCCTTCCATCCCCGCAAGCTCGTCACCACCGGCGAGGGCGGCATGATCACCACCGACGACGCCGAGTGGGCGGCACGCCTGCGCCGGCTGCGCGAGCACGGGATGAACGCCTCGGCGGCACAGCGGCACGCGAGCAGCAAGCCGGTCCTGGAGAGCTATCTGGAGGTCGGCTACAACTACCGGATGACGGATGTCCAGGCAGCAATCGGCCTGGTCCAGCTCGGCAGACTCGACGCGATGATCGCCCGCCGCCGCGAACTGGCGGCCCGTTACGACACGCTGCTGCGAGACGTCCCGGGCCTCGTCCCCGTACGCGACCCCGCGCACGGGCAGAGCAACTTCCAGTCCTACTGGGTGCTGTTGGACGAGGACTTCCCCGTCGGCCGGGACGACCTGCTCGCCGCGCTCGCCGAAGCCGGTGTCTCCGCCCGGCGCGGGATCATGGCTGCGCACCTCGAACCCGCCTACGAGGGGCACCCCGGTGTGCCGCTGCCGGTCACCGAGCGGATCAGCGCCGACTCGCTCATCCTGCCCCTGTTCCACACGATGACCGAGGCACAGCAGGACCGCGTCGTGGCGGCGCTGCGCGAACAGGCCCGAAGATGAGCGGACTGCTGATCATCGGCGCGGGCGGCTTCGCCCGGGAGACCGCACAGGCCGTAGGGGACGCGGGTGACATCGAGCTGCTCGGGCACCTCGACGACAACGGCGAACTGCACGGCAAGGAAGTCGACGGTGTGCCCGTACTCGGCGGCTGCGACCTGGTCCACGAACTGCCCGCAGCTCAAGTCGTGATCTGCGTGGGCAATCCCGGGGACTATGCGGCCCGCGCCCGTCTGGTCCGCAGACTCGGCCTGCCCGAGGACCGCTACGCCACCGTGATCCATCCGACGGCCGCGGTGTCGGCGACCTCGGAGGTCGGCCCCGGCTCGGTGCTGCTCGCGCACTGTGCCCTGACCGCCGCCGTGCGGGTGGGCGCTCATGTCGCGGTGATGCCGCAGGCCGTCCTCACCCACGACGACGTGGTCGAGGACTACGCCACGATCACCTCCGGCGTCCGCCTGGGCGGCGGCGTCCGGCTGGGGCGCGGAGCCTATGTGGGCTCCGGGGCCCTGGTCAGGGAGGGCACGACGGTCGGCGCCTGGTCGCAGATCGGGATGGGGAGCAGCGTGCTCGGCGATGTCCCGCCGGGCGAGGTCTGGGTGGGGAGCCCGGCCCGGCGGCTGCGGGAGGCGGCACCGCCCGCGCTCGACGAACTGTTGACGGAGCAACTGGGGGGACCAGTCGCATGAACCAGATTCCGCTGGTGGACCTCAAGGCGGCACACGCCGAGGTCGCCGACGACGTACGGGCCGGATTCGAACGGGTCCTGGCCGACACCGCGTTCATCGGCGGCGACGAGGTCGGGGCGTTCGAGCGCGAGTACGCCGGCTTCGGCGCTGTCGCGCACTGCGTGGGCGTCGCCAACGGCACCGACGCCGTCGAACTCGCCCTGCGCGCAAGCGGAGTCGGGCCCGGCGACGAAATCGTGATACCCGCCAACACCTTCATCGCCACCGCGGGCGCGGTGGCCCGGATCGGCGCGCGGCCGGTCCTGGCGGACTGTCTGCCCGACACCCATCTGCTCGACCCGCAGGCCGCGCTGGACGCGGTCGGCCCGGCCACCCGCGCGGTGGTACCGGTGCACCTGTACGGCCAGCTGGCCGAAGTGACGGGCCTGGCCGGCCAACTGCCCGACTGCGTACGGGTCGTCGAGGACGCCGCCCAGTGCCAGGGCGCGACCCGTGACGGCCGGTCGCCCGGCAGTGGCGGGATCGCCGCGACCAGCTTCTACCCCGGGAAGAACCTGGGCGCCTACGGGGACGCGGGCGCGGTGCTGACCGACGACGAGGAGCTGGCCGGTCTGGTGCGCGCGATCGCGAACCACGGCGGCGTCGCCAAGTACCGGCACGACGTGCCCGGTTTCAACAGTCGTCTGGACGGGCTGCAGGCCGTCGTCCTGCGGGCGAAACTGGCGCGGCTGGCGGACGGCAACGCGGCCCGGCGGGCGGCGGCGGCCCGCTACGACACGCTGCTCGCCGACCTGGCCGCGGCGGGCCGGGTGGTCCTCCCGACGACGGCTGCCGGCAACGTCCATGTCTGGCACCTGTACGTCGTCCAGGTCGCCGGCACGGACCGCGACGACATCGTCGGCAAGCTCAACGCCGAGGGCATCGGCGCGGGCGTGCACTATCCCGCCCCCGTCCACCTCACAGAGGCGTACCGGCATCTCGGCCACTCCCGTGGCGACTTCCCCCACGCGGAGAAGGCGGCGGCCCGGATCCTGTCGCTGCCGCTCTTCCCCCAGATAAGCCCCGAACAGCAGCAACGCGTCGTGGACACGCTCGCCAAGGCGCTCGAAAGCTGATCGGCCCCCACATTCACGCTCCACCCCGACTCCACGGGTCGGCCCCTGCACAGTGCACAGCACCGCTGAGAGGTACACATGAACAGATGGAGCAGACGGATCCGGGGCGGGCGCCTCGCCGTCGTAGCGGCATTGATATGGGCGGTGCTCCCGCAGGCACTGCCTGCCCAGGCGGCATCCGATCCGTGCGGCACGGCCTCGAACGAGATCGTGTGCGAGAACTCCAAGTCGGGCAGCCCGATGTCCGACTGGTACGCGCCCAACTCCTACGGTGACATCAAGGGCTTCACCACCAAGGAGAGCGTCCAGGCCGGTGACACCGTCCAGTTCAAGATCCAGTCACCGGTCTCGTACCGTGTGGAGATCTACCGCCTGGGGTGGTACGGCGGCAACGGTGCACGCCTGATCTCGACCGCGGCCCAGGCGGCCGTGACGTACCCGGCCAACTACACGACCAGCCCGGCCAGTTGCACCACCAAGAGCAGCACCGGGCTGGTCGACTGCGGTAACTGGCCCGTGACCGTGAGCTGGGACGTGCCCAGCGACGCCGTGTCCGGCCTGTACATCGCGAACCTGGCACAGACGGACGGCGACGGCCTGATGCCGTACCCGTTCGTCGTCCGCAAGGACTCCAGCACCTCCGACATCGTCGTACAGACCAGTGACCAGACCTGGCAGGCCTACAACGACTACGGCGGCCAGGACATGTACGGAGGCGCGGGCCCCGCACCGGACGGCCGTGCCTACGAGGTCAGCTACAACCGGCCGCTGGACATCGGCGGTGACAACGGCATCTACGGCTCCGAGTTCATGATGCTGTCCTGGCTGGAGCGCAACGGCTACGACGTCAGCTATCTGTCCGGCGTGGACGTGTCGACCAACGCGTCCCTGCTGCTCAACCACGACGTCTACCTGTCCTCCGGCCATGACGAGTACTGGACCCAGAGCCAGTACTCCAACGTCCTGGCCGCCAGGAAGGCCGGCGTCCGGCAGGGCTACTTCAGCGGCAACGAGGTCTTCTGGAAGACCCGCCTCGCCCCGAGCAACGACGGCACGAGCACCGCGAACCGGACCCTGGTCTGCTACAAGATGACCAAGATGGTGCAGGGCAACGGCATCGCCGACCCCAGCGGCACCTGGACCGGTACCTGGATGGACCCGACAAGCACCACCTACGGCATGGACTACCAGCCGCCGAACATCCTCACCGGCTCCATGTTCACGGTGAACGGCTACCGTGCCGACTCGATCACCGTCCCCGGCTCGTACGGCAAGAACCGGATCTGGCGCAACACCTCCGTCGCGAACCTCACGTCGGGCCAGACGGCCACCTTCCCGGCCGGCACCCTCGGCTACGAGTGGGACAGCGACATCGTCAACAGCACCAGGCCCGCCGGAGCGATCCACGTGTCGTCCACGACGGTGGACATCGACGACGGCAAGTACCGCCTCGACTGGGGCAACATGTACGGCAACGGCACCGCGACGCACAATCTCGTGGAGTTCCGCGACCAGGACTCCGGGGCCCTGGTGTTCGGGGCGGGGACCGTCCAGTGGTCGTGGGGGCTGACCAACCTCCCGACGTACGACCCCGAGGACGTCGTGGTCACCGAGGACGCCCGTATGCAGCAGGCGACCGTGAACATCTTCGCCGACATGGGTGTCCAGCCGCTGAACCTGCAGAGCAACCTCGTCGCCGCCACGCCCTCCACCGACACCACCGGTCCGGCCATCACCGTGACCGGTCCGGCCTCCGGGGTCACCGTCCCGGCGCTGAAGCCGGTCGCCATCACCGGTACCGCCACCGACTCCGGCGGGGGAGTGGTGGCCCGCACGGAGGTGTCCACCGACGGCGGAACTACCTGGAACGCCACCACCGGACTCACGTCCTGGAGCTACAACTGGACGCCGACGACCCCGGGCACCGCGTCCATCAAGGTCCGAGCGGTCGACGACAGCGTCAACATCGGCGCCGTCACCACCATCCCGCTGACCGTCGGCCCCCAGGCCTGCCCCTGCACCGTCTGGCCCGCCACCGCCGTGCCCGGCACCGTCAACGCGGGCGACGGCAGTTCGCTGGAGCTCGGCGTCAAGATCCGTACCACGGTGGCCGGTTCGATCACCGGCGTCCGCTTCTACAAGTCACCCGCCAACACCGGCACCCACACCGGCAGCCTGTGGAGCGCCTCCGGCACCCGCCTGGCCACCGGCACCTTCACCAACGAGACGGCCTCCGGCTGGCAGCAGCTGAACTTCGCCACCCCGGTGACCGTCAAGGCCAACACCACCTATGTCGCCTCGTACTTCGCCCCCAACGGCGGCTACTCCTACGACGGCGGCTTCTTCTCCGGCAAGTCGGCCGGCCTGGCCCCGCTCACAGCGCTCCAGTCCGGCACCGACGGCGGCAACGGCGTCTACCGCTACAGCTCGACCAGCGCCTTCCCGTCCTCGCAGTCCTCGGGCAGCAACTACTGGATCGACGTGGTGCTGGACACCTCGACGGCCAGCACGACCCCGCCCGTCGTCACCTCGACCTCGCCGACGTCGGGGGCGACCGGCGCGGCGATCACGGCACCGGTGTCGGCCGTCTTCGACCACGCCATCGACGGTGACACGCTGACGTTCACCCTGAAGGACCCGAACGGCAACACCGTGCCGGGCGTCAAGACGCTTCCCGCGTCGAACAAGGCGACCTTCACACCGTCGACGGAACTGGATCTGAACACCGCGTACACCGCGTCCGTCAAGGTCGAGGACCTGTGGGGCAACGCCATGGCGGACCCGGTGACCTGGACGTTCACCACCAGTTCCACCCCGCCCGCGGTCACCTGCCCCTGCACGCTGTGGAACTCCGACACCGTGCCGGCCAGGACCGCCGTCACCGACGACCCCAACTCCCTCGAACTGGGCACCCGGTTCAAGTCCTCGGCGAGCGGCTGGGTCACCGGTGTCACCTTCTACAAGGGCGCCAGCAACACCGGCACCCACACCGGCAGCCTCTGGTCCACCGACGGCACGCTCCTCGCCTCCGGCACCTTCACCACCGAGTCCGCCTCCGGCTGGCAGACGATGACCTTCGCCAACCCGGTGGCGATCAGCGCCGACACCGCGTACGTCGTCTCCTACCACGCGCCCAACGGCAACTACGCGGTGGACGGCGGCTACTTCGCGTCGGCCCACAAGTCGTATCCGCTGACCGCCCCCGCCGACATCAGCACGGCCCGCAACGGGCTCTACCGGTACGGCAGTGACGTGGCCTTCCCCAACGGCTCCTACGGATCCGCGAACTACTGGGTCGGTCCCGTCTTCACCGCCGACGACCCGTCGGCGTCGCTGACGTCGGGCACCACCTCGGAGGTGACCACCTCCTCGCTGGCGCGCACCGCCTACGCGGAGAACGCCCTCGTCACGTCGCTGCCCAGCACGACCAAGGTGGGGTCGGTGAAGGCGACGGTGACCGTCCTGCCGGGCGCGAAGGCCGCGGCCGCCAGGAAACTTAACGTCAAGGCCTTTCTCTCCTACGACCGGGCCACCCACAAGGTGTCCGTCCACCTGTCCTCCCCGCTGCCGGACGGCACGCGGTTCAAGATCACGGTCACGGCCCGGGACAAGCAGAACCACACGGTGAAGTCCCAGGTCTGGACCCTGACCAGCAAGACCGTACGTAAGAAGAACTGACCGACCACAACCCACCGTCGGTGGCCTCCCGCACGCTCGCGGGAGGCCACCGCCGGGGATTGGCCTTCCCACCGATGAGCAGCGTCAGTGTTGTGATCCCCTGCTACAAGTACGGCCATTTCCTCGCCGACTGCGTGAGCAGCGTCCTGGACGAACAGGACGGCGTTGACGTCCGGGTACTCATCATCGACGACGCCTCGCCCGACGACTCGGCGGAGACCGCGCACAAGCTGGCCGCCGCCGACCCGCGCATCGAAGTCCGCGTGCACGAAACCAACAAGGGCCACATCGCCACCTACAACGAGGGCCTCCTGGAGTGGGCCGACGGTGACTACGTCGCGCTGCTCTCCGCCGACGACCGGCTGGTCCCCGGCGCACTGGTACGCGCCGCCGCGCTGCTGGACGCCCATCCTGAGGCGGGGTTCGCCTACGGCCGCCCACTGCGCTTCCAGCACGGAGGCCCGCTGCCCAAGGCCCGTACCCGCAGTACCGGTTCGGTCGTCTATCCCGGGCACCGGTGGCTGGAGCGCCGGTTCCGTGAAGGCACCGGCTGCATCACCTCGCCCGAGGTCGTCGTCCGCACCAGCCTGCAGCGCGAGGTGGGCGGTTACGACCCCACGCTTCCGCACGCCGGCGACATCGAGATGTGGATGCGGCTCGCCGCCCGCGCCGACGTCGGCTACGTACGCGGGGCGGACCAGGCCTTCTACCGCGTCCACGGCAACAACATGTCCACCACCGACTTCGGGGGCCAGCTCGACGACCTCCGGCAGCGCCTCGTCGCCTACGACTCCGTACTCGGCAAATGTTCCGGCCTGCTGCCGCAGGCCGACCGGCTGGCAGACGCGGTGCACACCCGCCTCGCCCGCTTCGCACTGCGCCGCGCCTACCGAGCGTACGACCGGGGGCGCACCGAAGTCGTCCCGGTCGACGAACTCGTGGCCTTCGCGGGGGAGTGCCTGCCGGGCTACGAGGCGCTGCCCGAGTACCGCGCCCTGCGGCTCAGGCAGCGGATCGGAGCCAAGGCGATGCCGTACCTGCAGCCGCTGGTGTGGTCGGCCGTCGCCGAACGCGGGCGGGAGTGGCTGTGGTGGGAGTCGTGGAAGCGCCGCGGCATCTGATGACCATGCTCAACCCGATTACCGCGACCGGCCGTTGGAGCACACGCGGGGGAGCCACGGCGGCCACCCGCCCGCTCCGGGGCTCAGCCCGCCACCGGAATGCCGCCGGGGTCGTGACGCGGGTCAGGCGAGGCATCCTTCCCGTTCCTGCGGCGCAGCGCGTACTGGTCGAACCACAGCGCGCTCAGGATGGCGGCGGTCGCGCCCAGCAGAGCCGTACCGGCCAGCGCGCGGCTCTTGGTGCCCTGTACCTGCGCGGCGCTCGGAGCGACCAGAACGGAGGCGCTGATCCGCGCCCGCGCCGAGACTCCCTGCGCCTCCTGGATGTCCGCCACACGCCCGGCGTAGACGTCGATGATCCGGCGGACCGCCGTGTCGGTCCCGGCCGGGTCGGCCCCCCGCGCCTGCACCTGCAACGAGGGGATCAGATAGGCGGGCGTCGCGCTGGTGCCGCTGTTGCGGGGGATCAGCCGGTACTTCCCCCGGACACCGGCGGACCTCAGCTCCTCGCGCCCGGTGGGCGATTCGAGCTGCTGGACGACCCCGTACGAGAGGGTGGCGAGCGGCGGCTGCAGATTCGTCAGCTGGTTCGGCTGGTTCCCCGTCACCGGCGGTTTGAGGACGACCACCGCGGAACTCAGGTACTGCGGGGCGGGGCGGAGCACCGGACAGGCGGCGACGGCCGTCAGCAGGAGCGCGAGAACGAGAACGTACCAGCGGCGGAGCAGCGCTTCGGCGACGTCACGAGGCGACACAAAGATTCCTTCCGTCGGCCCCGATCCTCGCAGGCGCGGGGGCGGATCGCCACCGGATCACGAGGCCTATGCTTGGCCCGAGCCCGGACGTCCGGTCACGCAGTACCGGGCCGGGGGGAGTTCTCATGAGCCTTGGCGACATCTGGGCGATCATGTGCAGGCGTTGGTACTTCATGGTGCCCCTCACCCTGCTCAGTCTTCTCGCGGGCGGGTATCTGTACCGGACCGTCCCGGTGTCCTACGAGTCGCAGAGTTCCGTCACACTGCTCGACTCCACGGCGGTAGCCGATATGGCGCCCACCTTCGGCAACCCCATATCGAACGCGGGCGGTTCGCTGGTCGTCACGGCGGACGTGCTGATCAGGACGCTCCAGTCGAGCGACTCGGCCAAGGAACTGCGCTCCCGCGGCGTCACCGACCGGTACACCGCCGGTTTCGCGCCGAACGCCGACAGCCCGCTGCTCACCCTGAGCGTCACCGGAACCGACCGGGCGAAGGTGCTGCGGGAGACCGCCATCCTCACCAAGTTCACCGGGGAGCAGCTGAAGGCCCTGCAGGCCGCCTCCAAGGTGCCCTCGGTGTACTTCGTGCAGGCCGCGCCGGTCGTTCTGCCGCAGACACCGGTCTCGCAGCCGAAGGCCCGGTACCAGAACATCGCGTCGGTCCTCATCGTCGGGATCGTGAGCGCGTTCCTGCTGTCCATCCTCGCCGAAGGCGTCGCGGTGGTCCGCCGCCGGGGACGCGCCCAGGCCGGATACGTTCCCCGCCGCCACCGCGTCCGGCCCCCCGAGCGGGCGCCCCGGGGCCTGTTGACGCGCAGGCTGGACGCCACGACGATCCTCACCGGCTATCTGGTGCTGGCCTTCTTCGTACCGTCGAACCTCACCCTGCCCGCGCTGGGCGGTGTCGGCACCCCGGCCAACGTCTTCGCCCTGCTGGGACTTCTCTGGTACCTCGCGACCTGGCTCGGCGGCCGTATCCGGCCGGCCGTGGGCACCAGGCTGCCGCGCGTGGCGATGTGCGTGCTCGCCGTGGCGGTGCTGCTGTCGTACCTCGCGAACGCGACCCGCGAAAGCTCGCACGCGGAGGTCCTCGGGGCCGACCGGGGGCTCATCGGGCTCGGGGTGTGGATCGCGCTCGTGGTGCTGGCATCGGCCGGCATCCAGGAGCGCGACCGGCTGGAGACCCTGATGCGGCGGCTCGTCGTACTGGGCACGGTGGTCGCCCTGATGGGCTACTACGACTTCTTCGCCGCGACCAACATCGCCGACTCCGTCAACATCCCCGGCCTGCAGTCGAGCACCGCCGGGATCAGCCCCATGGACCGCGGCTCCTTCACCCGGCCGCGCTCCACCACGGCCCATCCGCTGGAGTTCGGCGGGATGCTCGCCATCCTGGTTCCCTTCGCCGTCCACCAGGCGTTCGATCCGGTACGGCGTCACGCCGGCGCACTGCGCCGCTGGGCCCCTGTGGCGATCATGGCGGGTGCGCTTCCGCTGACGGTGTCCAGGACGTCCATCATCGGCGCCCTCATCGTGATCCTGGTGATGGTGCCCCGCTGGAAGCCGCAGCGGCGCTGGGCCGCGATCGGGATCGTCCTGGGGTCGGTGGCCGGTTTCAAGGTGATCATTCCCGGGCTGATCGGAACCATCACCAACCTGTTCGCCAGCTTCCTGTCCGGCTCCGACAGCAGCACCCAGGCACGCACCGTGAAGTACAGCGCGATCGTCCCCTACTTCGACGAACACCCCTGGTTCGGACGCGGGTTCGGAACCTTCACCCCCGACCTGTACTTCTTCACCGACAACCAGTACATGCTGACCCTGGCCGAGATGGGCCTCGTCGGGATCGTCGCGCTGCTCGCCCTGATCGTCACCGGGATACACACCGGCGGCGCCGTACGCCGGCTCGCCCGCACCGACTCGGACCGGGAACTCGGGCAGGCGTTCCTCGCCTCGGCGCTGGTCGCCCTGGTCATCAGCGCCACCTTCGACGCGCTCAGCTTTCCCATGTACGCCGGGATGTTCTTCCTGACCCTGGGGGCCGGCGGCAGTTACCTCGGCTTCATCCGGCGCGAGGCGGCAGCGGCCGCTGCCGCGGTCCCCGCTCCCCGTGAGGCATCCGAAGCCGAGCTCCCCCAACTCGTGGAGTCCCGATGAGTCCCGTCGCCGTCGTCGTCGTCACCTGGAACAGCGCCTCGGTGCTCCCAGGGTTCCTCGCCGCGCTCCCCGACGGCATGGCCGGCCTCGACTGGCGGCTGGTCGTCGCCGACAACGACTCGGCCGACGACACCGTCGACGTGCTGCGGGCGCTGGCACCGGACGCCACAGTCGTCCAGACAGGCCGCAACGCCGGGTACGCGGCCGGGGTCAACGCGGCGCTGCGTGCGGCCGGTGCGTACGGGGCGGCTCTCATCTGCAACCCCGACATCCGGATGCGGCAGGGCTGCGCCGAACGTCTCGTCGACGGACTCGGGGACGGAGTAGGGATCGCCGTACCCCTCCTGTACGAAGAGGGCAGGGACACGCCCCACCACTCGCTGCGCCGCGAGTCGAGTGTGACCCGGGCGCTCGGCGAGGCCCTCATCGGAAACACCCGCGCCGGACGCTTCCCACGCCTGAGCGAGCTCGTCACCGACTCCGCCGCGTACCAGCGGCCCACGCGTGCGGACTGGGCGACCGGTGCGCTCATGGCCATCTCGGGGGACTGTCTGGCCGCTTGTGGTCCGTGGGACGAGTCCTTCTTCCTCTACTCGGAGGAGACCGAGTACTGCCTGCGCGCGCGGGACCGGGGCTACGCCACACAGCTGGAGCCGACAGCCGAGGCCGTGCACCTCGGCGGCGACTCCCAGGTGTCGCCCGGACTGTGGACCCTCCTCACCCTCAACAGAGTCCGCCTGTACCGAAAGCGGCACGGCCCCCTCGCCACAGCCGCGTTCCGCACGGCAGTCCTGCTCCGAGAGACCTCACGCGCCGCACTCGGCCGTCCGGCCGCCCGCGCGGCGGCAGCCGCGTTGGCCCGACCGGGCGCCCTCCGTAAAACGCCGGGACCGTGAAGTGCCCGTTGGGGGCGCGGGGCTGTATCGGTATGCGGCTCCGCGGCGTGGGCGTGACCAACAGCAACGGCGCCGCAGTCGGTCCGTGTCATGTCTGTTGATCAGATTGTTTCAGCGTGCGGGCTCCGTTCTCACGGCTATGAGCGACTTCGGGGCTCCGAGCACCCGCTCGCTGAGGAGGACCGATCCGGGGAACAGGTAGCGCATTTCGGTGCGGGTGAGCAGCTCGATGTTGATCACTGCGTCCATCGCCGACTCCGGGCTGTCGGGTCGGCTGTGCACGAGCGGCCAGCGTCGTACGAGACGGGCCCTGGCCGCCAGCGGCAGGAACTGGAAGCCGGGCGCCACGAAGTGCGGTTCGACGGGGAAGTAGCGGTACGGCGTCTGGATCCAGTGCAGCGGCGCCAGTGACTCGACGGCCGAGACGAACCTACGGCGCTGGCTGTGGCCGCCCACGTGCTCGATGGTCGAGTTGGAGAACACCAGGTCGTACCCGCCCTTGGCGCTCAGTTCGGCGGCGACCGCCTCGTCGGTGACGTCGGCGACCTCCGCGGTGATCCAGGCGGGCAGTTCGGCGGGATGTTCCTCCAGGTTGATCAGATGGACGTGCTTGGCGCGTACCGGCGCTCGCAGCCACATCTCAGCCGTCCCGCCCAGGTCCACGACGCTCATGTTCTCGATACCGGGGAAGCAGCGCCTGAACCGTTCCCAGCGGGCGATGCGCATGCGTTCGCCCAGCGAGCCGGGCGCGTCGACGAACTTGTTCCTGAGGGCGCGGGATCGGGGCACGGGATCAACCACCTGTGGTCGGAGCGGAAAGGGAGCGGACCTCAACTGGGCCGTCGCCATTGCGTGTAGAAGCTGGACGGGTTCATCAGGTACTGGACGGTGGGGTGCGGCACATGGAACACCCGGTGCCGGCGGCCGTACCGGCGGATCAGCTCCCAGTCCTCGCGGGGCAGCACCTCCGGTGTCCGGCGCAGACGGCTGAAGTGCAGGGAGCGATTGCGGCGGGCGACAAAGGCGTTGGTGTCCAGGAAGGCCTCGCGGGCGGCCCGGCGCCGGTCGTAGGGCACCGACAGGACGTCCTTCTCGCTGCCGTCGGGCAGGACGCGGCGCAGAGCCGTGTAGACGCCGTCGGGCCCGTCGGGGGGCTCCAGGACCGCCAGTGTCCGTTCCAGATGGTCGGGTTCCCACAGGTTGTCGTCGTCCAGGAACGCCACGTACCGCGAGCGGCTGAGGCGGATGCCCACGTTGCGCACGACACCCGCCACGCCGGTGTTGCGGGCCAGCGAGACGGCGAACAGCCTTGGGTCGTCGGGGAGTTCGGGCAGTCCGGCACCGTCGTCGACCACGATGACGACCTGGTCGCGAACCGTCTGGTCCAGGGCCGAGCGGACCGCGGCACGCAGCGCCTCGGGCCGTCGGTGGGTGGCGATGACCGTGGCGACCAGCGCTGAGGGCGGCGACGGCCACCCGGCGGCCAGCCGCCGGGTCTCGGCGTCCTCGATCCGGCGCAGCCGCACCGCGGTGGGGGCCAGCAGGATCTTGTTCCTGAGCTCGAAGAGCACCAGCCAGCCGAACAGGGCCTTGAGCAGCGTCCAGGGCGCCCGCGCGACACGGCGCACGACGCCGCTCACGACGACGGCTCCGGCTCGATCAGGCGGCCGTCGGACATCCGGTTGTTCCGCCACACGTTCCCTGCGCCGCCCGCGTTCCAGTGGGCGACCACGCCGTGTCCGCCGGAGGCGGGGTGGTACTGCGTGGAGAAGATGTTGTCCGTGACCCTGATCCCCGTGGCGCCGGTGCTGCCGCCGTACAGGGCGTAGGCGCCGCCGGCTATCCAGTTGTCGTCCACGGTGACGTTGCGGACCGCCCCGGTGTCCGCGAACAGGCCGATGCTCCCCGAGGCCCCCTGCTCGAGGCTGGTCGCGTTCAGCAGGGTGTTGTGGCGGATGATCAGGTGGCCGGTGTTGCCGCCGCCGCTGATCACCGTGTTGGTGTGCTGCCACTCGCCGCCCAGGTTGATGAACGGCTCGATGTCGTGCACGTAGTTGTCGTGCAGGTTCCCCTGCCCCATGGACAGGGCGTCGCCGAACACCGAGATGTCGCACCAGCCGACCTCGATGGAGCTGCCCCCCATGTTCGACACCGCGTAGTCCACGCCGCCGTTGTCCGGCCCCTTGCCGGGCACGGCCGTGATGGTGGTGTGCAGGACCTTCAGGCCGCTGTAACCGGGGCGCAGGTTGATGCCCCACCAGTTGTCCGAGGTGATCTTGGTGTCGATGACGGTGACGTTGTTCGCGTAGATGTCGAGCGAGCCGGTGATGTCCCACCCACGGATGACGAGCCCGTTGGTACGGACCGCCCAGTGCCCTGTGTTGTGGGGTTCGAGGGGGATCCGGGGACCGGTGGTGTCGGCGTCGGGGAATCCGCAGTCGCCGGGAGAGGCGCAGTTGGTCCTGGCCGCGGGGGTGCCGGGCGTACTGCCGGCGCCCGCCGTCGCGGTGGGCTTCCCCGTCGTGGCGGGCCTCTCCGTCGGTGTGGGCTTCTTCGCCGGGGACGGTGAGGCGGTGGGGCTGCCCGCCGTCTGACCGGACGCGGTCGACGGAGCGGCGCTCGCGCTCGTACCGCAGGTCGGCCCGTCGTCAGGGCAGTCGGGCAGCGCGGACTGTCTGTCCGGTCCCGAGCAGGCCACACCCAGGACCGTCAGCAGGGCCACAAGCAGCAGTCCCGCGAGCGAGTTCCGGCTGATGCGCCGTGACATCAGGTTCACCTCATGTCCTCTTGGGGAGGCTGGACCGGCGCGGGGGACCGGTGCCGGCCGGGGTGGGACCGGTCGCCGCGGCCGACGCCGCGCAGGAAGTCACGGCTGGGCAGGACGCACAGCGTGTAACCGGCCAGGGCGGTCGTGCTGATGGCGAGGAGCGCGAGCCGGCCGTCACCGAACCGGGACTCCAGGCCGAGGATGATCGCGGCCATCACGGCCCCGCCGAGGAAGGGCCACGCACAGGCTCTGGCGATCCGGCCGACGCCGATGCCGCCGCGGCTGAGGGCGACCAGGAACACGGGCACCACCATGCCGCCGGCCACCAGGACATGGGCCTGCGAGGCTCCGACAATGCCGTTCAGGCGGGCGCCGACGAGAAGCACCGGGATCAGGGCTACCAGCCACAGGCCCTGCACCACGAAGAGCGACCGTCGCTGTCCGATCGCGACCAGGCAGTCGTAGGCGAGTTCGCTGCCGATGCGGATCAGGCCGAGAACCATCAGCCAGGGCAGGGCCGCGGCCGCGGGACCCCATTGGCTCCCGTAGATCAGCCGGACGGCCGGCTCCGCGAGGCAGGCCAGGAGGACGCACAGCGGGACCGTGCCGGTGATCACCACACCCAGGGCACGGCTGAAGCCCCGGGCGAGTGCCTGCGGCGAGTCGGCCAGGCGGGAGAAGCCGGCGAAGGAGACCCGGCGGGCGGCCTCGGAGATGATCCTCACGGGCCAGCCGGAGATGTTGAAGGCGAGCACGTAGAAGCCCAGGGCCACGTTGCCCAGTGTCGCGCCCACCACCATGGTGTCGACGTTGACCACCGCGAGGGCCAGCATGCTGGCGCCTGCCAGCGGAAGGCCGAACTTGAGCAGCGCCCTGGCCTGCTCGGGGTCCCAGCCGAACCTGAGGGTGCCCGGCGCCGCCAGCCAGCAGCCGATCAGCGTCACGACGTTCCCCGCCACGGCTCCCCAGGCGAAGCTCATCGCGCCCCAGCCCTCGAAGGCCAGCAGCAGTGTCACCGAGGTGCTGACCACGGAGTTGAGCCCGTCGATGATCATCCGCTTGCCCTGGGCGAACTCCCGGGTGAGGAAGTTGGCGGGCACCTGGGCCACCCCGTCGATCAACACGCACAGGCACATCACCCGCAGTACGCCCGCGGCGTCCGGTGAGCCGAGCAGGCCCGCCACCGTCGGTGCCGCCGCGAACAGCGCCACGTACAGCAGGCCGCTGGAGAGGGCGCTGAGGGTCAGGACGGTCGGCGCGAACCGCCGTGCGTCGCCCTCCCAGCGCACGATGGCCAGGCCCACGCCCAGTTCGTTCGCGGACAGCAGGACCAGCAGCACGGTCTGGGCGATGCCGTACACGCCCCATTCGGCGGGGCCCAGGGCGAAGCGCGCCAGCACGATGCCGGTCGCGAAGTTGCCCAGACGCATCACAACGGTGTTGATCAGGCTCCAGCGGGCTGCCGAACCGACCTTCTCGCCCAGGGAGGCGGCAGCGGGCGGAGCGGGGGTGTCGCTCGGTTCAGCGGTCCCGCTGTCCGGTGTGCGAACGCTGTCCATGAGTCGACTCCTCGTCGAGCGGCTCGGCGGCGGGTGCCACGACCGTGGCGGCCCGCCCCGCCGTCGGCTCCGTGCCGGGCCTGCGCCCGGCGGACCGCGCCCAGGCGGGCGGTGTGCGCAGAGCGATCGTCTGTTCCGCGACCGGCTCCTCGGCCGCCGGCCGGGGGCCGGCGTCGGGGGAATCGGTCGTGGACTCCGGGGCATGGGTCGTGGACGCTGGGGCATCGACCGGTTGCGCGGGCTCTTCCGGCTTCGCCGGTGGGTGCGGCCGACGGCGTGCCTCCACATAGAAGGCGGCGGCCAGGGTCAGCACCAGGCCCATGCCCCCGGCCATGATCATGTACTGGAGCCGGGTCCTGGTCTGTGCCACCGGCGGCTGCGGGGGCACGATCGTCGTCAGCCGGATCATGGCCTGCGGAGCGACCGACTGCTGTTCCTGGAACTGCTTCAGCCGGTCCCCGGCGTACGACGTCAGGATGCGGTCCGAGGCCAGGACGGCGGTCCTGTCGGTGCCGGTGACGGTGAGCCACATCAGCGGCCCCTGCGCGTTGTCGGCGAGCTTGGCCTCGAACGTGCCTGTGGCACCACGGGACTTGAGCTCCCGGACGGAGACGTCGGAGTTGAGGTTGCGGGCCAGGCTGTCGGCCATACCGGTGAGGGAGGTCTGGGTGCTGAGGAAGGGGTTGCCGTCGTAGGCGACGGTGGCCTTCTGGGAGTTCAGAAGAACCACCGTGCTCTGCGACTGGTACGTGACCGGGACCACCAACACCACGGCGGCCACCAGACCGGCGGTCAGCAGCAGTCCGGGCAGCAGGACGTACCAGCGCCTGCGCATGACCCGGAAGATCTCAGCGAGATCCATGGTGGTCCCCCCTTGCGGCCAAACGTTCGACGAGCATGTGTTTCAAGCGGATCATATGGGGAACGGTTGGTCCTTGGTTCTCGGCCCGTCGGTCGGTCTCTGCCGCGTGCTCGCAGTGCCTCCCTCCAGCAGCACCTCGGCGATTCGGTCACTCGCGCGGCCGTCCCAGAGTTCGGGCCGGCGCGGCGCGGGCGGATCGTCCAGTACCCGGTTCACGGTGGACACGATCCGCGCCGGATCCCGGCCGGCCAGCACGTTGGTGCCCTGTTCGACGGTGATGGGCCGCTCGGTGTTGTCGCGCAGGGTCACACACGGCACGCCCAGCGCGGTGGTCTCCTCCTGGACGCCGCCGGAGTCGGTGAGCACGAGGCGGGCGGAGTCCTGCAGGGCGATGAAGTCCAGGTATCCGGCGGGTGGTACGAGCCGGATGCCGCCGGGGACGCCGATCTCGGCCAGCCGGTCCGCCGCGCGCGGGTGCACGGGCAGCAGGAGCGGGCAGCGGCCGGCGATCTCGCCCAGTGCCTTGAGGAGCGCCGCCAAAACCTCGGGATCGTCCACGTTGGCGGGGCGGTGCAGGGTGACCAGGCCGTACTCGCCTCTGGACAGGCCGTATCGGTCGAGGACGTCCGAGGCCCTGGCCCGTTCCAGATTGGCCAGCAGCGTGTCGATCATGACGTTGCCGACCAGGTGAATCTGGTCGTCCCGGTACCCCTCCGCGCGCAGGTTCTCGGCGGCGTCCGGCGAGGGCGCCAGCAGGTAGTCGCTGACCCGGTCGGTGGCTACGCGGTTGACCTCCTCCGGCATGCTCCAGTCGCGGCTGCGCAGACCGGCCTCGACGTGGGCGAGGAGCGGCCCGGCCTTGGCGGTGACCAGCGCGCAGGCCAACGTGGAGTTGATGTCGCCGACCACGACGACGATGTCCGGGGACACCTCGTCGAGGAGCGGTTCGAACGCGGTCATCACGCGTCCGGTCTGCTCGGCATGGCTGCCGGAGCCGACCCCGAGGAAGCGGTCGGGCGGACGGATGCCCAGGTCGGCGAAGAACACGTCGTTCATGGCCGGGTCGTAGTGCTGCCCGGTGTGGACGAGCACCACCTCGGCGCCCCGGCGTTCCAGGGCGTCCATCACTGGTTTGATCTTCATGTAGTTGGGTCGCGCCCCGGCGACGCAGATGACTCGCGGCATGGCTCAGAGCACCTCGATGGTGGATCCCGACGACAGCCGCCTACGGCAGTCGAGGACGAAGGGGGCGTGTTCGGCCACGAGTTCGTAGTCGAAGCTGTCGTGGTCGGTGAGCAGGACCACCACGTCGGCGGCCGTCAGCTCCTCCGGCGTGGGTTCGACCCGCACCAGCCGGCTGTCCACCGGCAGACTCTCGACCACGTGCGGGTCCGCAGCCCTGACCTGGGCCCCCATGTCGAGCAGGAGTTGGGAGATGCGCAGGGCGGGCGACTCGCGGGCGTCGCCGGTGTTCTTCTTGTACGCCAGACCGAGCAGCAGGATGCGCGAGCCGTTCACGGAACGACGTCTCTCGTTGAACAGGTCGCTGATGCGGCGCGCCACGTACTCGGGCATGTGGTTGTTGATGTCGTTGGCCAGCTCCACGAAGCGGAAGCTCTGGCCGAGTTCGCGCTGTACCCGCCAGGACAGGTACGAGGGGTCGATCGGCAGGCAGTGGCCGCCGACACCCGGTCCGGGCGTGAACTTCATGAAGCCGAAGGGCTTGGTGGAGGCCGCGTCGATGGCCTGCCAGACGTCGATGTCCAGGTGGTGGGCGAACATCGCGATCTCGTTGACCAACGCGATGTTCACGTGCCGGAAGGTGTTCTCGAGGAGTTTGGCGAGTTCGGCCTCCTTCGGTGAGCCCACCGGCACGGTGGTGTCCACGAGTTGGGAGTAGAAGTCCTGAACGGCCTTGAGCGACGCTTCGTTGACCCCGGACACCACCTTCGGGGTCTCCTTGAAGCCCCAGACGGCGTTTCCGGGGTCGATCCGCTCAGGGCTGTACCCGAGGTGGAAGTCGGTGCCCGCGGCGAGTCCCGATCCGTCCTCCAGGATCGGCGCGAACAGCTCCTGCGTGGTGCCGGGATAGGTCGTCGACTCCAGGACGACGGTGGCTCCGGGGCGCAGGTAGCGGGCAAGGGTGACCGCCGAGTCCTTGATGTACCGGAGGTCGGGGGTGCCCTCGTGCAGCGGGGTCGGGACGGTCACGACGGCGATGTCGAAACCGCCGCAGTCGCGGGCCGACTCGCTCGGGCGGTACGAGCCGTTGTCCAGTGCCGCGCGGATCCGCTCGGAGGAGACGTCCTCGACGAAGGACTCACCGGCGGCAAGGGTCTTGATCCGCCGGGAGTCGACGTCGTAGCCGATCACCTCGTGTCCGACCTCGGCGGCGCGGATGGCCAGTGGCAGGCCGACGTATCCCTGTCCGACCACGACGACGCGCATCAGTGACTCCTGTTCGCGGAAGCGGGCGACGGGGTGAGCCGGATGAGCTCTCTCACCGTCATGAGGACGAATGCGGCGTTGGTGGTGAGGTAGCGCCGGCCCAGGCGGCGCGGCTCCTGCAGTGCGCGGTAGAGCCACTCGACTCCCCACCGCTGCCAGGACTCGGGGGCCCGCTTGGTGACCCCGGCCAGGATGTCGAAAGAGCCACCGACCCCGTGCACGACGCGGGCGCCGGTGCGTTCGCCGTAGGCGGCGGTGAAGATCTCCTTCTTCGGCGAGGTCATGCCAAGGAACAGCAATTGGGCACAGCTGTCCGCGATCGCGCCGGCTATGGCTCCCTGCTGGGAGTCGTCGAAGTAGCCGTTGCGGCTGCCTGCCACCTTCAGACCGGGGAAGCGGTCGGCCACCCGGCACAGCATCTCCTGCAGCACCTCTTCCTTGGCGCCGAGGAAGTACACCGACATGCCCGCCGATTCGGCCTCGGCCAGCAGCCGCAGGAACAGGTCGATGCCGGCCACCCGCTCCGGCAGCGGGGCGCGCAGCACCCGGCCGGCCCAGACCACGGCCTGTCCGTCGGCGAGGACGAGATCACAGCCGGCCACGGCGTCGGCGAGCCGCTGGTCGCGCCGCATGTTGACCAGCTTCGCGGCGTTGACCACCCCGATCTCCAGCTGTCTGCCGTCCCGCACTGCTTCGAGGCAGCGCTGTACCGTCTCGTCCATGGTCAGCGGGTCCAGCTCGACCCCGAACAGAGTCTGACGCTCGCTCATATTCGTCCCCCCTGCCAGGCGTGAAGCATCCAGCCGAATTCGTACGGACGGCATTCGCGGTCCACGGAGAGGGGGCGGTACACCCGGTCCAGGGACTTCAGCCGGAGGTTCGGAGCGACTCGGGTGCCGAGCCCTCGGGCGGCGCGTACGGCCTTCTTCGGGTCGCCCCGGTAGACCTTGCGCCAGGTCACGCCGAGCTCGTCGAGGATCATCGGCTCCTCGTTCCCGGCGTCCAGTTCGGGCACGTCCGCCATCCACCGCAGCCCCTTGCGGATCGAAGCGCCGAAGTCGCTGCCGCCCGCGTCGGTCAGATCGAACAGGGCGGTCGGCGCCATCGCGTGCTGGTGGACGCTGTAGACCGGGTAGCCCTCCACGACACCGCCGGTACGCGCGTCGTAGTGCCACCACCACTGCCCGCCGTCGCCCTGCAGCTCGCAGATGCGCGCCGCGCATGCCTCGGACGCGGCCAGCGCCTCCGGATCGCCGCCCCCGTCGTCGCCGGCGTGCGCGCGGGCCAGGGCCTGGAGCGGGTACGTCTGGTCGGCGAAGCAGCTCACGTGCGACCGGTACCAGGGCACCAGGCCGGGCCCGGTGGCGTGCGGGAACAGCGGGCTGTCCCCGATCCGGGCCCGCAGCAGGCGGTCGCGAGCTGCGGTGAAACGTCTCTCCACGTCGACCGTGTGGCGAGCCGCCGCGAGGGCGGACAGCACCCACGCCGCCTCGACGGTGTACTGCGGCCGGCCCTCGTCGTCCAGGGCGTCGACCCGCGCGAGTGCGTCGGACAGCTTGGGGTGGTCGGTGTCGGCGGCGGCCCAGGCGATGAGCGCCGCGTCACCGAGGTTGGTCACCGCGGGCAGGGACTCGACCAGCAGACCCGTGAACTCCTGGGCGCTGTGCCCGCCGAGCACAGCGCGCTGGCGGTCCTCGGGGAGGAACCGGGCGCCCAGTGCGGTGATGGCCGCGTACCGGGTGCTGGTCCCGCGCCGTTCCAACGTCCAGGTGCCGCCGGGGACTTGCCGCCCGGCCAGGGTGAAGACGAAGGCCTCGCCGCCGGGGAGCAGCATCGATGGAAGCCCCGACTCGGCCACCCCCAGAAGCCGTTGGGCGAGCGAGAACAGTGGCGGATCGTCATGACCGAGCGCCGCCAGACGTGTGGTGGTCATCGTTTGGGCACACCAACCCCCCTGTGGGTCCTGTGTTTTGAGCAGACTGGTGAGCGCCGCGGCTCGGAGCTCCACGCGGCGGAAGGCAGACGTCAGACATCAGGTGTCGGAGCGGTACCCGCTCTTCGCTTCAGGCACAGGTGTATTCACCCGGTAACCCCCCCTGGGCACTGGTTCGTGTGCTCATTGTGCTTCGTCTGCATAGTTCGCACACATGTTATGCCTGTGGATGTTCGAAGATTTGCGTTTTGTGAAAATCGAGTGTCATGCACGCTCCATGAGTGCGCCGTCCTTCTCGTCGTACAGCGCGCCCGTCCCGGGACACTCCCAAACGCCCAACTCGCCTTCGCGCTCGGTCAGTCGTACGCCGGCCCGGCCGACCCAGCCGATCCGGCGCGCTGGAACGCCGACCACGAGCGCGAAGTCCGGTACGTCCCGGGTCACGACGGCGCCCGCCGCGACCAGCGCCCAACGGCCGATGTGCACCGGCGCCACGCAGACCGAACGTGCCCCCACCGACGCCCCCTCGGCGACCACCACCGCGACGGCCTCCCAGTCGCCGCCGCGCTTCAGCCGGCCCTCCGGATCCACCGAGCGGGGGAAGTGGTCGTTGGTGAGGACCGCCGCCGGGCCTACGAACACCCCGTCACCGAGCACCGCGGGTTCGTAGACCAGCGCGTAGTTCTGGAGCTTCACGTTGTCGCCGATGCGCACTCCCGGGCCGACATAGGCTCCCCGGCCCACGATGCACCCGCTGCCCAGCCGGGCGTCCTCCCGTATCTGGGCCAGATCCCAGACCGTCGTTCCGTCGCCGAGTGTTGCCGTCTCGTCGACCTGGGCGGTCGGCTGGATCCTTGAACTCACCTGGTTGAACCCTTCTTCTCACCTGGAACACCAGTGCCTTGACTGGATCACCATACTTACGCCCGATCAGCCGGCGAGGGTGCCAAGCACCCGGCCGCGTCCGCCCGCGCCGACCCGTGGTGTCGCCGGGGTTGGTGCCGGAACGCGCGGACACGGAAGCGGACTTCGCCGGCGCCGGGCTCGGGCTCGGCCCGGGAAGCTCGCCGACGTGCGGGACGTCGGTGGCGGGGACCTGTTCGTCGTGCCAGGAAGCGAGCGCAGAAGTACCTCCGGTGTGTTTGCGGGAGTCCCGGCGGGGTGCCCCGCACCGCACCGGACGTTCGCCGTGCCGACCGGTATCCGTGCCGTCGCTTCACAGAATGCGCACCAAAATTCATCAGCTCTTTAAGTTTCAAGCGCTACGCTCGGCGGCAGTCGAGTGGCCGACGGCGCCCACACGCTCCGGTGCTCGCTCCCCCCACAGGCACAGGAGACTCGGTGTGCGTGACGGCGACGTAGTGGTGATCGGCGGCGGCTATGCCGGCGTGCGGCTGGCGAGACGGCTGGACGAGACAGCGCGTGTCACGTTGGTGGACCGCAAGGAGGTCTTCTTCCACCGTATTGCCTCCCTGCGCGCCGGTGTTCACCCGGAGTGGACGGTCACACCGTTCATTCCGTACGACCGGCTGCTGCGCAACGGCCGGGTGGCCGTGGGCAAGGCGGTCCGCGTCGACACCGCGGAGCGACAGGTGGTGCTGGCCTCGGGCGAGATCCTTCCGTACGACGTGGTGGTGATCGCCACCGGCGCCGACTACCCCGAACCGGCCCGCTTCACCGGCACCACCGTCGAGGAGGCCGCCCAGTCCTTCGCCGGCCACCAGCGGAGCATCGCAGCCGCGCATCATGTCCTCGTCGTCGGCGGCGGGCCCTCCGGCGTCGAACTCAGCGCCGAGATCCGCCTGGCCCGCCCCGACGCCCGGGTCACCCTCGCCCACTCCGGGCCGGCGCTGCTCCACTCCACGGGCAGTGAGCGGGCCGGGAACAAGGCCCGCGCCTGGCTGGAGTCCCACGGCGTGGAGGTGCGGCTCGACTCCTTCATATCGCCCGGCAACGACTTCGGCACCTATCGTGACGCCCGCGGGAACGTCGTCGACGCCGACCGCTCCTTCTGGGCCACGGGCACCACCCCCAACACGTTCTGGCTGCGCATGGCCGGGCACAGCGACTGGCTGAACGCCTCCGGGCATGTGAAGGTCGACCGGACGCTCCGGGTCGAGGGGTGGCCGGATGTGTTCGCGGTCGGGGACGTGAACGACGTCAGCGAGCTCAAGATCACCCCCGTCGCGCTCGCTCAGGCGGACCTCGCCGTCCACAACATCCGCGCGTACCTCCAGAATCCGGGCAGGCATCGCAAGCAGCCCCGCTTCTACCGGCCGATCCACCGCACCCCGCTCGTCGTGCCGTTCGGCCCCGCCGACGGGGTGACCATGGTGCCCGTGCCCGGCGGCGAGACCGCGGTTCTCGGCGGCCGCACCGCCGCAATCGCCAAGGCCAAGACACTGATGACCCCCTACATGAGGCGCCAACTGGGGTACACCGCGGCCTGAGCCCCCGGGCGCGAGGAAGGTTTCCTCGGCAGGTTGGCAACTGCCAGTTGTGCCCCCGTTGTTACTCCGCCGTATGCCCTGCGGTAGGGTCCCCAGCATTTCCAACTACCGGCTGAACGTAAGCCGGTACGGGGAGTGTTGAGGGGGCGGCGCGACGATGGAATCCCAGTGGGGCGACGGGGGATCCGTGGACCTGGACGGCACACGGCTGGAGGAGACGGCACCTGAACCGCTGCTGACCAGGGACTACGAAACGCGCCCCTCGCTCGTGTACGAACGGCTGCGCCAGCGGCACGGCCCGGTCGCACCGGTCGACCTGCTCGGCGTACCCGCCTGGCTGGTCCTGGGCTACCAGGAGTCGCTCCAGGTCCTCCAGGACGACGACGGATGGCCGAAGGGACTGGAGAACTGGCGGGCCCGCTCGGAGGGCCGAGTGCCGGCCGACTGGCCGCTCGGACCGTCCCTGGAGGTCAACCATGTGCTGATCCAGGGCGGCCCCGGCTACCGGCCGTTGAGGGCGGCGTGGGACGTGGCGCTGAAACCGTTCCAGGACCCGGGCCACCCCCAGGCGAGGCGACTGAAGAGGGCCGTCACCGCCTACGCCGACGAACTGATCACCCTGATGGGGCAGGGCGGCGGCACGGGCCTGGCGGATCTGTCCGCCCAGTTCTCCCGGCCGCTGCCGCTGATGGTGGCCAGTCATCTGCTCGGCTTCCCCGGTTCGCAGGGCGACGACGCGCTGATGGACATGTGGCGGGTACTGGACGCGGGCCCGGACGCGGAGCCCGCCCTGGAGCGGCTGCTGGCGACGCTGGCCGAACTGGCGGCGGTGAAGCTGGACAGGCCCGGGGACGACTTCCCCTCGTACCTGATCGCCGCGCACCCCGGGCTCTCCCTGGACGAACTGGCCCGCGAGCTGTTCATGCTGCTCGGTATGACCTCCGACCACGTAGGCATCCTCGTGTCCAACACGGTGGTCGAGGTCATCTCGGGCGAGGGCACCGTGCGTGCCAGTCTGTCCGCCGGGATGGTCAGGGAGACCATGAACCGTGTGGTCATGCGCAAGCCGCCGCTGGTCAACTTCGTGCCCCGCTTCGCGGCCAGGGACACTCGGCTGGGCAACTACACGATCCGGGCGGGCGATCCGGTGTGGGTCTCCTCCGCCGCGGCGCACGCCGACCCCCTCTTCGCCAAGAACGTGTGCCCGAGCACCACGGTCAGCACCCGGGCGCACCTGTCCTGGGGCGCGGGCCCGCGCCAGTGTCCGGCGCGCGAACTCGCGTCTACGGTCGCGGCGGTCGGAGTGGGCAGGCTGTTCGAGCGGTTCTCCCATCTGGACCTCGCCCTCCCCGTCGACCAACTGCCGTGGCGCTCCTCGCCGTTCATGCGAGGCCTGCGGTCGCTGCCGGTACGGTACGAACTCGCCCCGGTGCCCGAGCGACGGTTGGCACACGACCCGACGGCGCCGTCGGCCGAGTCGGAACTGCCGGACCCGTCCGCCCGGCAGCGCTCCTCGCTGTGGCGCTATCTGACGGGGCTGATCCGCACGGGCCGCTGACCCCAGGGCCGCTGCCGCGGCCCGCGCTGGCGGGTGCGCGGTTGGGTCGCCGAGGTTTCGTGTGACCGTGGCTCGATGGCTCGATGGCTCGATGGCTCGATGGCTCGATGGCTAGGTGTCGAAGTGGCTCGGTAGCGCGGTGGCTCGGCCACCGAGCCACCGGCGGATGCCCGTGTCGAGACCGCCGGTCCGGGCCCGCTGCGCGATGCAGGAGGGCCGGGCCGAACACCCCACGCACGGCATCCCTGCCCACATGGACGGACAGGCCGGCGACAGCCCCGGGCCGCCGTCGCTCAGGCGCCGTACACCGGCGCCGACGAGGGCGCTTCGATGAGCATCCCGCGTACCGCAGTGCCGATCTCGCCGGGAGTCCAGCGGCGGTCGCGGTCCTGCCGGGGGCCGTGCTGCCAGCCGTCGGCGACGCCGATCGTGCCGCCCTCGGCCTCGAAGACCCGGCCGGTGACGTCGCCCGATCCGGCCGAGGCCAGCCACACCACCAGCGGGGAGACGTTGCCGGGGTGCGGGGCGTCGAAGCCGGACTCCGGTGCGCGCATCTTCTCGGCGAAGGCCTCGACCGCCTCCGTCATCGGGGTGCGGGCGGAGGGGGCGATCGCGTTCACGGTGACGCCGTAGCGGGCCAGTTCGGCGGCGGCGATCACGGTGAGTGCCGCGATGCCCGCCTTCGCGGCGCCGTAGTTGCCCTGGCCGACGCTGCCCATCAGCCCGGCGCCCGAGGTGGTGTTGACGATACGGGCGTCGACCGGCCGACCCTGCTTGCTCAACTCCCGCCAGTAGGCGGCAGCATGCCGCAGCGGTGCCGCATGCCCCTTGAGGTCGACCTTCAGGACGAGGTCCCAGTCAGCCTCGGTCATGGAGACCAGCATCCGGTCGCGATTGATGCCGGCGTTGTTCACCAGCGCGTGCAGCACGCCGAACTCGTCGACGGTCCGGCCGATCAGCCGCTCCGCGTAGCCCCAGTCGCTGACGTCGCCCAGGTCGGCGACAGCTGTGCCACCGGCCGCCTGGATCTCCTCGGCCACGGTTTTGGCGGCTTCGCCCAGGTCGTTGACCACGACTCGGGCCCCTTCGGCGGCCAGCGCGAGGGCGTGTTCGCGGCCCAGGCCTTGGCCTGCTCCGGTG